>CAIXAA010000289.1 GCA_903917305.1 uncultured Myxococcales bacterium
CAGGCCGACCAGCCACGCGTCGGCGCCGCCCGCGCCCTTGCTGTGCGTCTGGCCAGCGGCGATCAGCTTGCCGTCGGGCAAGACCGCCAGGCCGTGGAACTCGTCGTCGAGCTTGCCGCCCCAGGTCGTCGTCCACAGCGCCTTGCCGCTGTCATCGGTGCGCACAACCATGCCGTCCAGGCCGAGCGTGCCCTGGCTGGAGCCCGCGAGCGCGTAGCCGCCGTCCGGCATGTCGACAAGGCCGCGCGCCGTGTCGGTGCCCTCGCCGCCGAAGTTGGCCTGCCACTTCACGGATCCGTCGCCGCCGGTGCGCGTGAGCCAGGCGTCGGTCGTGCCGCCCAGCGACGGGATCGCTTCGCCGGCGATGACAAAGCCGCCACCGGGTGCCGCGAGCATCGCCCACGCCGTCGCGCCGTGGCCCCAAGCGGGCAAGAGCGTCGTGCCCAAGGTCTCTTGCGGCGTGCACGTGCCGGCGAGGCAGATGTCGGCCGCGGTGCAGGCGTTGTCGTCATCGCACGGCGTGCCGTCGGCGACGGCCGGATAGGCGCAAGCGCCGTTCACGCAGGCCTTTGGCCGGCAAGGGTTGGTGGCGATGGGGCAATCGGCCGCGGTTGCGCAAGGCGGACCGGCGTCGGCGGGCGGGACGTCCACGGGAGCCGCCACATCCGGCGCAGCCGCCACGTCGACAGCCGGAGCCACCGCATCGGGCAGGGGCGACGCCACATCCGCAGGAGCGACGAGGTCCTTGGCAACGGCCACGTCAACAGGCGCAACGTCCGGAGCTGGTGCCGCCGTGTCCGCCGGCGCGCCGACGTCGGCGGCACTGGCGGGGGCATCCGCGGGCAGGGATCCCGGCCCTTGCGTCGGTGCCGCCGGACTGCCAGCCGAGCTCGAGCAACCCGCGCCACCCAAGACTGCCGCCAGCGAACCAAGTACGACCCAGGCTTGCACCTTCATGCTTCCCTCCCGCGCGCGGCGAGGGCCCGTCCGTGGCGCGAAGCCACGTCTCGGCACGGCCTCAACGTGAGGTCGGTCGACAGCTGCCGCCATCTTTTGCGCGTTGTCTCAAGCTAGGCATCGCCGGGTCGGGAATCAAGCGACGCGGGGGAGGGCGATGGCTTGGCTGGGGGATCGGGGGCGGGCGTCGCGGCGCGGGAGCCGGAGCCGGGTCCGGAGCCGGAACCCGAACCGGAACCCGAACCGGAGCCGGTGCCGGAGCCGGTGCCGGTGCATGGCCCGCACGAACCACTTGCCAACCCACGACAAAAACCGGGACCATCGGCCGCATGGACACCTACCTCGTCGCCGCCGCGCACTTCCCCATCCCGAACCTGGCCGCCGCCGCAAGCGCGGTGGCCCAAGCCTGCGGCGGCCCGGTCGTCGACCGCACGGTCCAGCTGCGCCGCTGCCGCGGCATCGTCGCCGACAACCTGCCGCGCGAGCAGGCCGAAGCGATGGCCGGCGCCCTCGTGCAAGCCGGCTGCCAGGCGTGGTCCCTGCCCGCGGCGGACATTCCCGCGCTGCCACCCGCGCTGACCGCGCACTGCCTGGATCCGCGCGACCCGCAGAACCTGCTGGCGGCCGTGCACTTCACTGTGCCACCGGAGTTGCTGCCGTGGACGCACATCGCCGCGGTGCTGCCGGCGAAGTGGCACGTGACCCGGCACACGGAGGAGAGGGCGCCGATGCGCATGTCGTACGGCGGCGCGGTCCTCGACCAGGCGCTCACCGGCGGCTGGCAGATGCAGCGGATGATGGCGGGCAACACGGAAAAGACGGGCCACAGCAGCGAAAAAGTGTACGCGGAAGCCATGGTGGAGATCGTGGCGCTGCAGCCTTTGCGGCGCATCCACGCCTTCGCCGGGCACATCGACTACAGCCCCCTGGCGCAACACGGGGTGCAAGGCGCGGACAACTGGAAGCACTTGCTGCAAGCGCTGCACGACCGGACGCGCGCGGCGACGGTGGGGCGCGCGCTGCTGGAAGCGGCGATTCGCGGGGAGGACGCGCCGGCGATGCTCCACGTCAGCGACCAGGGCGACCTGGGGCGGACGGTGCGGTGGCTGATGATCCTGGCGACGCTGGAGCGGGTGACGGGCAGGCACGCGGGGGCGTAGCGTCGGGTTTGCCGCTCAGGGATCCTCGTCCTCCGCTTGCGCCTGCCGCCGCAGGATCGCCACCAGATGCGCGACAGCCAGCTTGTCCTTGTCGCGCCCCGCGGCCGCCTTGACGTCGATCAGCGTCGGCAGATCCAGCACGCGGATCGCGTGGCCGGCAATCTCGAACAGGTCCGTGTGCGGCAACAGCTCCTCATAGCCGCGCCCATCGTTCAGCGTGCCCAGCAGGTCCAGCGGCCCCAAGCGCGTCGCCAGCAGCAGCGCGCCTGTGCCCTCCAGGTGCGACTCCTCGACGCGCAACCGGCGGCGGTCGAGGCGCGTGTAGGCTTGCAGGTCGTCCAGGACGCGCAGGAGCCGGGCCGTGTTCTCGGGCGTGCGGCGGCGGATGATGTCGAGATCGAAGGTCGGCACCGGTCCGCCGTGCACGATGCCGGCATAGCCGCCGATGACGATGAACTCCACGTGCGCGTCGCCCAGCACGCGAACCAGAGCACCGAAGTCAGCGGATTTTGGATGCTCCACGAAACACCTCCACGTTTCGCGCCATCGCGACGCCCATCGCGGCCCGCTCATCGGCATTCATCTCGGCCATGTAGTCCAGCAGCGAGACATCGACCTCGAAGCTCATGCGCCAGAGATCCGGATGCTCCGTGCGGATGCGGTCCAGCGTTTGCTGGCGGCGGTGGGCTTGCTCGGCGCGCGTCCCGGTCATTGCGTTCCTCTTGGGGGGAGCAGGGGGCGTGCGAGGCCCGATCACGCCATCCAGACCAGCAAGGCGCGATGTTGCAGCTGCCCGCCTGTCAGGCAGTCCCTGCGCGCGCCGCCATCCCCTTGGCCTTGATCCGCTCGTACAGCGCATCGGGCGCCAAGTCTAAGCCGTTGGGCCAGAGCGGCGCGCCGTACTCCGACAGGGTCACCCGGGCAAAATACGCCGGGTCGCGCGGCGGCTCGAACATCGGTCCGCGCATCCGCGCGCCAATGTCGTCTTCGCCTTCGGTGCCGTCGTCAAAGCGGACAAAGAGCCGGGTGGGCAAGCGGGCTTCGAGGTACACGATGCGTTCCATGCCTCACTCCAGCGGGTCGATGCGCACCACGGCCGTCTCGCCGCCGTACTCGACGTGGACGTGGGGCGGCGGGTGCTCGTCCCAGTACATGCGAATGACCATGCCGAGAAAGCGACTGATTTCAGGCATCCTGTCCTCTGCTGCAGCGGCGTCGTGCCGCCAGGCCTTGGGCGCACCCTGGCGTGGAGTCTAGCACAGGGTGGCGGGACGCGCTTGTTTGGGTCTGGTTGGGGCTCCGGCTCAGGTCTTCACCCGCCGTCACCCCCGCGAAAGCGGGGGTCCAGGCTGGCAAGCCAGGGAATCAGCCTGGATTCCCGCTTTCGCGGGAATGACGAGGGAGTTGCCGCCCTTGGGCTACAGGCACACGCCCTTGGCGCAAGTCACGCACGCACTCGCGGGCTTGGCGGCGCAGGCGCCAGAGTCGGCGCAGGTGTTGTTGCCCCAGAAGTCGGTGCGGCGCAGCCAGATGTCGTAGGAGCTCGGGCCAGACGTGTCCTGCCAGCCCGACCAAGCAAAGCCGTCCGCAGTTGCGGCGAGAGAAACATAGCCGTACCCATAGGCATTCCCGTCGCGCTTCTGCATCCACTGCAGGTTGCCAGCGGTGTCGGTGCGAAACAGCCATGCGTCGTTCTTGTTTTTCCCGGCCGTGAAGGCAAGACCATTCGAGTCAGCGATGAGGCTCTCAGCGGCCGCCCCCGGCCCAGCATCGTAATCTCTCTGCCAGAGCAGCTTACCGGCCGTGTCCGTGCGAACAAGCCAAAGTTGGCTCGGGCCAGGCAGCATATGGGCGCCGGCAAACACAAAGCCACTGGGGACAGAGACGAGGGCATTGGCGCTACCACCCACATCAGCGCCATAGATCTGATCCCACAGCACGATGCCAGCGGTGTCCGTGCGGACCAACCACGCGGTTGTCTTGCCGCTCATGCTGTTGGCCTCATACCGAGAGCCGACCAGGGCAAAGCCATCAGAGAGTGCGACAAGCCCTCTCGCTGCCTCGAGGGTGTTGGTGCCGTAGGCCTCATCCCATAGACGCTTTCCGTCCAGATCGGTGCGGATGAGCCAGAAGTCGCCCTTGCCATTGCCCTTGGACTCCGTGATGCCAGCAAGCGCGAAGCCGTCAGCCAAAGCCGCCATTGCATACGTCGAATCGAATGCACCGCCGCCGTAGGTCTGCTCCCAGAGCTTGTCGCCACTGGCATCGGTGCGCAGGAGCCAACCGTCGTAATAGCCATTCCAATCGCCCTTCTCGGCAGCAAGCGCGAACCCGTCTGAAAGCTTCAAGAGCGCCATCGGGACTGCGGCAGTGATGGAATTGTCCTGATTCCCGTAGGTCTTTGCCCACAGGCCATTGCCTTGCAGGTCCGTTCGCAGGATGCCGATGCCCAACGAGCCCTGCACGCCAGCTATCGCGAACCCGTCCGGCAACGCAACCATGGCGGCGGGTAGGTCCTCGCCGCCACCGGTGTACACGGCCTCGAACAACTCTGTGGGTGTGCACTCTCCCGCGAGGCAGACTCCACTGCAGGTACCGACCCCACACGGCCCGCCGTCGGGGAGTGCCTTGTGGCCGCAGCCGACCTTCGCGTCGCAGAGGTCGGCGGTGCAGGGGTTGCCGTCATCGCAAGTAGCGGTGGTGCACGTCGGGGCATCGGTCGGCGCGATTGCGTCCGGTGCCACATCCTCGACAATGCCGGCATCTGGCGCGGCGTCTGCAGTCGCCCCTGGGTCCTGCTCCACATCGGCGGCAGTGACGACCGCAGCCTTGGCGCCGGGTGCTCGGGCACCACCGCAAGCGCTCAGCCCGATGCCCAAGGCGAAGACCCATGTGGTTGCTCTGGGCATGGCGTCCCCAACGGCCGTCCCAAGCGGCCCAAGGCCAAGCTACGCCGCTGTCGCATGGATGTCGAAGCGTTGCGAACGACGCCGGCCGTTCGCAGGGTCGCTCCGGGCGCTCGATCCACCGCTCCGGGCGTTCGATCCACGGCCCCGGGCGGCCGATCGACCGTTCCGCGCGCCCGATCCACCGTCCCGGGCCTTCGATCCGCCGCTCCGGGCGCCCGATCCACCGTTCCGGGCGTTCGATCCGCCTGTCCGGGCGCTCGATCCACCGTTCCGGGCGTTCGATCGGTCCGTCCGAGCGTCCGATCCACCGTTCCGAGCGTTGCCCAAGCCCTTCCGGGCGCGCCCGACCTACGCCGGCACCGCCACCGGCTTGGCCTTGGCCTTCGCGCGCGGCTTGCGCACGGCCAGATCCACGCCCAGCGCCGCCAGCAAGCCCGGCTCGTCCTTGCCCAGCACCTTGACGATGGACCACCAGCGCCCCAGCCACGCCTGTGCTTTCTCGCGCGCGCTCATGTTCTTCGTCATCTTGCCCTTGGTCGTGCCGCGCGTGACGACCACCGTGGTGCGCGCGTGCGTCCATTTGTCCAGCAGCGCCTGGCCCTGCTGCGCCACCTCCGGACCAAAACCATAGTCGCCGAGCACGCCGAGCACCGCCGCGTTGCTGAAGAAGCCAATCAACTCCTCGGCGGAGCTCTGCAGGCCGGGCTGCCCCGCCAGCTCCCCCAGCGTCGGCAGCGCCTGCAGCGCGGGCTCGTCGACCGACCGATGGATGCCCAGCGCCTGCGCATGGTTGTCGCGCACCCACTTGCGTAGCGCGGCAGCCTCCAGCTCGGCCAAACCAATGTCCTGCTTTTGCGTGCCTTTGTTGCCGGCCTTGGCGCTCACCGCCGTCTGCCATTCCTTCTGCAGCGCCAGGCCTTCGCCATGGTGGTCGCGCTTGCCGGCGGCAGGCTTTTCGACGTAGCCACGCGGCGCGAGCAACTTCCACGCGGCGGCGGCAAACGGCGAGCCCTTCTCGAAGACCTTGAGCCACTGCGCCAGCTTCTGCGCGAGTTCGGTTTCGTTGTAGTCGTACGGAGTCATCGGTTCCCGGATCCTTTGCGGCTCGGGTACGGCCGCGGTGAAGGTCTGGCGGGAAATCTAAGGTCGCTGGGATTGCACGTCAAAGATCTTCGCATGGTGATCTCGGCTTCGCGCGGCGCGGGCGGCGCTGGGCTTGCCAAGGCAGCGCAACGGCGCGAGTCTTGCGGCCAAGGTCGGCTGCCGGCGCGGTGCCTTGCGCGCGGGGAGCGACCGGTCTGGGGGGATTCATGCGAAACTGGTCGATCTGTCTTGTCTTCCTTGCGGTCGTGGCTTGCGGGACGCCTGCGGCGGGGGTTCACCATGCGGCGGACATGGCGGTAACGGTCGCAGACGGCGGCCTCGCCGGCGCTGACGCCGCTGGATGCCCTGCCGCCGCTGCAGCCAGCTGCGACGACGGCAACACTTGAACGGCCGAGGTGTGCCACCTCCCCGGCGGCTGCACGCACACGGACCTGCCCGACTGGACGCCGTGCGGCGAAGGCATGGTCTGCGACGGCAGCGGCGCGTGCAAGACCGTGTGGGAGAGCAAGGGGATGGCGTTCGTGCCAGCGGGGACGTTCTGGATGGGGTGCAACAAGGCCAAGGACAGCCAGTGCGACGACGATGAGAAGCCGCAGCACAAGGTGACGCTCAGCGCGTACTACATGGACATTACCGAGACGACGGGGGCGCAATGGATGGCCTGTGTGGAGGCTGGCGGCTGCACGGCGCCTGACGGCGACCGCTACGAGTTCTCGTGCAACTGGGACACGACGAACGGCCAAGCCAAGCGGGGTCGCGAACTGCACCCGGTCAACTGTGTCACCTGGATCCAGGCGCAGCAGTACTGTGTGTGGCGCGGCGCCGGCTTCGATCTGCCGACCGAGGCGCAGTGGGAGATGGCGGCGCGCGGCAGCTGCGAGGAGAATGGCAGCGCGGCGGGGGATCCAGCGTGTGCGAAGGCGATGCGCACCTACCCGTGGGGCGAGGCCAAGGCGACGTGTGACTATGCAGTGATGGACAACGGCAACGGCACCGGATGCGGCAAGGAGGGGACGCTGGCGGTCGGGTCGATCCCGGCGGGGGACAGTCCGTACGGGCTGCATGACATGGCTGGCAATGTGTGGGAGTGGACCCGGGACTGGTTCGCCTTCTACACCGCGGCAGATCAGACCGATCCGGTCGGTCCTGGCAGCGGTTCGCAGTTGATCGTACGGGGCGGCAGTTTCATTTGGTGGCTCGCCCAAGACATGCGGACTTGCGTGCGCAGCTACGCCGATTCCGGTGACGCCAACGGCACGGTCGGCCTGCGCTGTTCCAGGTCGTTTCCATGATGAGGCGCAGCCAGGCTCCGCGTCAGGGACCAGCGCCCGAAGGGTCGTGGCGGCGCCCTCACCCTGTCGCTGCGCGACTGTCCCTCTCCCGGCAACCGGGAGAGGGACCGGCCGAAGGCCAGGGTGAGGGCCGCTACGGCAAGCCCTCGCTCCGCCGCCGGGACGCCCAGACGCTGCCTCCCACACGTGAGGCCCCTTGACTGCCAAGCCCGCCAGCGCATGATCCCGTTCGCGGCGCCCCCGTGCCTCGGCGCCCAAGGCGCAGTGCCCATGCAAGACTTGCCGACACCGCTCGAGCTCGCCGCCCGCATCGCGCGCGCCTTCGACCCGGAACGCATCCTGCTCTTCGGCAGCCGGGCCCGCGGCGACGCCAAGGCGGACAGCGACTTCGACCTCTGCGTCGTCATGGACACGGCGGCTCAGCCGATGAGTCGGGCTGCGCCGATCCTCGGCCTGTTTCATCCACGCACCTGGTCCCTTGATGTCGTCGTCTATACGCCGGCTGAGACCGAGCGGCTGGCGCAATCGCGGTCCTCGCTTTGGAGCACGATCCTGCGCGAAGGCAAGGTACTGCATGACCGTTCCCGCTGAAGCCGCGGCGTGGCTGGCCAAGGCCGACCATGACGTGCTGAACATCGAGAACAACCTTGCGTCCGCGCTCGTGCCTTGGGACACGGTGTGCTTTCACGCGCAACAGGCGGTGGAGGAGACGCTCAAGGCCTACCTGATCTTGCAGGCGCAGGTGCCGCCGCGGACGCACGACCTCGGCGCGCTCCTCGACCAGTGCGCCGCGTTCGATCCGGCGCTCACGGACTTGCGCGCCGACTGCGACGCGCTCGCTGGCGCGGCGGTGCTGGTGCGCTATCCGGACGACCTGCTCGAACCCGATGAGGCGGCGACGCAGCCGCTGCTGGCGTCGATGCGGCGCGTGCTGGATGCGATAGCCGTGCGTCTCGGAGCATTGTAGTCAGACCGACGCGCTGGAACCCGAACCGGAACCCGACGCCGCACCAGACCCCGACCCGGCGACGCCCCCTACTTCCTCCGCACCAGCTCCATCCGCGTCACTTCTCCCTCCGCCTTCCCCGCCTTGAAGCTCTGCCACTCCTGCACGACATGGTCCGCGTCGCGAATCGTCAGCGTCAGCTGCCCCATGTACTCGCCCGTCTTCACATCGACATTCGTCGCGTCGCGCAGCGTGAACACCACCACGCCCGGCGCCTTCTCCGCGCTCGCCGCCATGCGCGGCTGGTTGCCCATCGCGCAGTAGTGCGTGACCACGACCGCGTCGCCATCCAGGTGATACGCATTGACCATCTCGTGCGGCGTGCCTGGCATCATCGTCTCGAGCAGCACGCTGCCCGCGGACGTCAGCCGGCTCTCGACCTTGACCTTGCCGTCCGTGCCCAGCCACGTGCCCGCCAGTGGCTTGAGCTTGTCGAACAGCGACGCCTTCGCCGGCGCCTCCGGCACGCACGGCGCTTCGCCCGCCTTCTTGGGCGGATGCGCAAACGCGGTGGCAGACACAAGGCTCACCATCAAGACACAGGCAAAGGTCCGCAAGCTCATGGTTCGACTCCTTGGATTTGGGGGCAGCTACTGCAGGTTCATGCCGCCGGGATAGCCATACGCCGTCGCATTGCCGTAGCCGTACACCATCAGCCCGAACGCCACCATGCTCGCGAAGCTGTGCGTGCCCGGGTCGACCGAGTGCCAGGCCAGCTCCCACGTGCCGTCGCCAAACGCCGCGAACTCCGTGTCGGGAATCGGCGCGCCATCCATCGTGACCGCCACGCCCTTGGGCCGCACGATGCTGGTCCAGTTGCCGTTCTTGGCATAGCCCTTCGCGGTCTGGATGACGTAATCGGCGCGGTACTGGCTCTTGGGCGGCACGATCATCATCGTCGGATCCCCCGTGA
>CAIXAA010000290.1 GCA_903917305.1 uncultured Myxococcales bacterium
ATCAGCAGGTCCGCGAGTGCCAGCGGGGCCGAAGCGCCTGTCGTCCATGCGTCATGTGCCGTGCTCATACCGTCTCCTTGGTGCTGGCCGATCCCGCACGACGAATCAAATCGGCAATCGAGTGCCAGCTTGTGCGGCACCTGCCCGGTGCATGCTGAGGCTCGATTGATGGTAGGATAGCGCCTCGCTTTGGCCCCCGCCAGAAAACCTCCGCCGGGCAGCTAGACTCCATGCCGCAACTCCCGCCCGATCTCAAGCGCTACCGCAGTGGCGCGCCGCTCATCCTTGCGCTCAATGGACCCTGGAGTCGCCTGTCGAAGCGGTGGCCCTTCGCCGCCGAGGTCCTGATCCTCTGTGCCCGCGCGGACATCGTCGACCGCGCCGCGGCGCTCGCGCTGTTTTGCCTGTTTGCCGCCGTTCCGTCGCTGTTTGTCGGACTTTCCTTTGTCGGATTCGTGCTTGGCGAGGTCGACAAGGCCTCGGGAGCCTCCGGCCTCGACATCGCCGTGAGCGGCGGCGCCATGCACCGGCTGACCTCCTGGCTGGCCGAGGCCCTTCCCGGTGTCACCTGGAATCCCGCGGAGTTCGCAGCCGCGCTGGTGCACGACCGCCGCACCAACGGCATCGTCGGCACGTTTGCCGCCATTTCGCTGGGCCTGACCGTCTTTGCCCGCATCGACGCCGCGGTCCGCGCCGTGTTCGGCCAACGCAAGCGCTCCGCCTTGCGCGCCGCCGGCTACTTGTCCCTCCTCGTCCTGTTCGGCGCTTTGGCCGCCATGCTCCTCACCGTCTTCGCGCCCCTGTCGGAGTGGGGCCTGCACGTCGCCTCGCGCGGTGTCTCCACGCTGTCGTTCGGCCAGATCCACCTGATCGGCCTGCTCTTTACCGCTGGCCAGGTGCTGCCGGTCGCCACCGGCTTCTTCCTGCAAGTCCGCTGGTCGGTTGGCCACGTCGACCTGCGCCGCCTCCTGGCCGCGTCGCTGGCCTTCGGCGCCATCTGGTTCGGCGGCCAGCGCCTGTTCTCCGTCTATGTGCACCAGATCATTCGCATGGACGCCGTCTACGGCGCGCTCACCGGCATCGTCGCCCTGCTGATGTGGTTGTTCTACGCCAACATCGCCTTCCTGACGACGGTCGCGGCGCTGGCGGCCTGGGAACAGCGCGCGCGGGATCGCACCGGGCAAGCGCACGGCGACGCGTGACGTGCGCCGCTCCCTACGCTAGAGTCCGCGCGCCATGACGTTCGAACTCTCGAAGACCTTTCGTTTCGAATCCGCGCACCGCCTGCCTCGCGTTCCCGAAGGCCACAAGTGCGCAAGATTGCACGGCCATTCGTTTCGCTGCGAGATCATCGTCGCCGGCGCGATGGATCCGCAGACCGGCTGGGTCGTCGACTACGCCGACATCAAGGCCGCCGCGAACCCGATCTTTGGCGCGCTCGACCACAACTACTTGAACGACATCGAAGGGTTGGAAAACCCGACCTCCGAGGTCCTCGCCCGCTGGATCTGGGATCGCCTGGTGGCCGGCCTGCCGAACCTCCACACCGTGACCGTCCGCGAAACCTGCACGAGCGCCTGCACCTACCGCGGCCCGCGCCCGTGACGTCGAGGCCTTCCATGACCGCACAAGCCTGCACCGAGCGGTTCGGCATTCGCCTGGACAAGCAGTATTTCAACTTTGGTTCCGCACACTTCCTGATCTTCGCCAACGGGGAGCGCGAGGAACTGCACGGCCACAACTACCGCGCCACCCTCGAGATCGACGGCCCGCTCGACGCCGGCCACGTGGTCGCCGACTTCCTGGTGGTCAAGCCGCTGTTCAAGGCCGAGTGCGACGCGCTCGACCACCGCACGCTGCTGCCGACGCGCAACCCCGGTCTGCGCATCACGACAGAGGGCTCCTCGGTGCATGCCTGCTTCGGCACGGATCACTACGTCATCCCGGTGCGCGACGTCTGCCTGCTCGACATCGAGAACACTTCCAGCGAGTTGCTGGCACGCCTGCTGTGCGAGCGCTTCCTCGCCGCCTGTGCGCTGCGGCTGCCGGATCTCGCGATGCGGCGCGTGCTGGTCAGCGTCGAGGAATCCCCAGGCCAATCCGCCATCTACGAGCGAACCTTCACCGTCTGAGGCGGGTCGTGGCGCAGCCTTTCCCGCACATCCTGGCTTCGGAGCCGCCCCCGCCGCTGCTGCGCGACGCGGTGGCGTGGCTGGCGCTCGGGCTGGGCACGGCGCTGCTGGCGCTGGCGGGTGCGCCGGCGAACAGCTGGCTGGACTCCGGCGAGCTCGTGGCGGCGGCGCGGGAGCTGGGCAACATCCACCCGCCCGGTCATCCCGCCTGGCTGTCGCTGGCCGCGCTGGCGGATCTGCTGCCGCTTGGGCCGTACGCGGCAAGAACCGCGTGGTTGAGCGCACTTGGCGCCGGCGTATCGCTGCTGCTCGTGGTGCGCATCGCACGCTTCTGCATCGGCGGCGTCGATGCCGGCTGGTGGGCGGCGCTGGCGGCACTGCTGCTGGGCGCGAGCGGATCGCTGTGGCAAGTCGCTGTTCGCACCGAGGTCTACACGCTGGCCCTCGCCGGCAACCTCTGGGCCCTCTACGCGGCGCTGCGGGCCGGCCAGGCGGCGCTGCAGACGCCCGCGCTGGCCCGCAAGACCTTGACGCCTCTTGCAGAATGCGCGGCCGCGATCTGCCTTGGGCTCCTCAACCACCACTACGTGACGCTCTTCATCCTGCCGGCGGTGCTGGTCGCGGGCTGGCCCGCGCTGACGTGGCTGTGGCGCAACCATCGGCGCTGGCTGCTGTTTCTCGTGCTCGGCAGCGCGTGGCTGGGGCTGGGCTACCTGGCGCTTGCGCTGCGCAGCCTGGCGGACACGGAGATGCGCTGGGGCAACCCCGCGATCGTGCAAGGGTTGTGGGACACCGTCACCGCGCGCCACTTCCAGAAATCCGTCACGGAAGCGTCGGCGCCGTTGCTTGACAACGCCATGATTCTGCTAGGGATGGTCGCGGCGGGGCTGGGCGGATGGCTGGCCGGGCTCGGCGCGCTGGGCCTGGCGCTGGCGTCGGTGCGCCCGAACCGCACGCTGCTGGCGCTGTGGCTGGCGCTGCTGGGCGGCCTGGGCACCAAGGCGCTGATGCAGATCGACACGCGCAATCCGGACGATCACGGCTATGTGCTCATGGTGGCAGCGGTTTTCGCGCTGGGCGCGGCGCAACTCGGCCGCGTGCTGGTCGGCCCCAGCGGCGTCCTGGCGGACAAGTCGGCCGGCTGGCGGCGCGGTGTCTCGGCGGGAGCCCTGCTGCTCGCGATGCCGCTCGGCGCCTGGCAACTGGCTGACCTCTGGCAGGATCCCGCGTGCAACCTGGCGCAACTGCGCGCGCCGGAGACCATCGACAGCCAGATGCGGCGCGTGCTGGCACCCGGCGCGCTGTATCTGACGAATTACTATGGGCTTGCTTTCAACGAGCAGGCCTTTCGCATCGCCGAGGGCCGCCGGCCGGACGTCATCGCGCCGCACCTGACCTTTCGCACCGGCGACACGGATCACGGGCACGCCTACCAGGCCTGGTTCGCCAATCGACATCCGGAGTTGCGAGGACTGGCCGTCGCGGCGCAGGCCCTGGATCGGGCGCCAGTGGGCAACGCGCTGGCGCTCTGCGAGACGCAGCCCGTGTACGCCGAACAGGACCCGGTCGCGCGCATCCCCGCGCCGTATTTCAGCTTTGATGGATTCGCGCAGCGCATGACCCAGCTGTCGGAGCGCACGCTCGACTACGACGTGGCGGCGCAGCGCGACCGCTCCGAGCGCATCTGGACCGAGCTCTACGCCCATTTCAGCCGCGCGGACCTGGAAGATCAGCCGACGCGCGCCCTTCTGCTCTGGCAGCACGCGCTGCAGACGGCGCACGCGCTGCGGCGCGGCTGGCTCTCGGTGGCGCAGGCGGAGCTGGCGCGCGCCCGGCGGCTCAACGACGGCGATCGGCTGCTGGCGCGGCTGGATGCGCGGCTGGGCGCGCTGGACGCGGCGTGGAAGCGCGCAGATACCAAGGCGTTTCGCGCCCTGTGGCAGCATTACTCGACGCTGGACTTCGACGCGCTGGTGGCGGAAGAGTGAGAGGCTGTGGATTCATTCACAGCCTCTCAGTGGCGGCGCGGGACCGCGACGCCCGCGCGCCGAAACTGCATGAATTCAGTTCATGCTGTTCTTGGCGCAGCGCTCCAAACAACAAGCAGAGGTCGTGAAGTCGAAGAACTCACGACTTCTGAGGCAGGAAATCCCGCAACTTGACGAAGCCACGGGAGATTTCGCTGGCGGCGTCGGAGTAGATGCGGTCCTTTTCGGAGCCGTCGCCGGTGACCCACACTTCGAACGGGCGCGAGGCGACCGCCGCCAACACCGCGACTTCACCTGCATCTGAATCCGACGCCGCGGGTGCGGAGCCTGCCGTTTCGCCCAAGGCGAGCAACGAGAGGCGGTACGCGCTTTCGGCCCAGGAGCGGCGCGGCACGAACGTCCCAAGCTTGGCGCTGCCGCCCTTGTCCGCCAAAGCCTTGAGATCGGCTGCGAATTTGTCCAAGGCAAAGAACTCGGGCAGCTCCAGCTCGCCAGCGGGCGAATCCTCCGGCGGCCCGTCAGCCCAGCCAACGGCGTAGCCTTGCTCCACATGATCAGGGGCTTGCACGAACTCGTACTCGGCCTCGGACAGGGCGTTGTCGAGGATGAGGAACAGCGGCGCGACCGGCATCGAGATCAGCGGCCGGCCGAAGTCGGCCAACATCTCCAGATCACAGCGCATCAGGAAGGAGGTCACGTCCGTCAGCGACAGCCCCGTGGTGCCGATCTGCACGCGCTTGTTGGCCAGATCGCCGATGGCGCGCTGCAGCACCGCCTGCCACTGGTGCAGCTCGCCCAAGGTCTGGCCGACGTCCTGGGCGACGCGGTAGCAGGCATCATCCGAAAGATCGAGGCCTTCCAGGCACGCGCGCGCCCGCCGCGCCCACGCGAGGTTGCGATCGATGCGCGTTTGCGCTTCCAGGACACGCACTTCGGAGTGCGAGCGCACCGCCTCCTCCGCACCGTCGACGATGCGGCGCAGGTTGTGGTGCAGGTGGCGCAGGGCAGGCGTGGCTTCATGCCCGAGATCCTTGGACAACTCGACATTCAGCACGCCGAGCGCCAGGTCGCCCTCCTGCGGTTCGATGCCGAGCACGCGGCTGATGACGGCGTAGAGCGCCTCGCCGCGATCCGTGAGGCGGTGGCAGCCTTCGACCTGCTCGAGCCAGCCGCCCTTGCGCAGCGAGCGCAGCACGGAGACGCGGGCCTCCGATGTCAACCACGCGAACTGATTGGCGATGCTGTCCGCATCCCAGCGCGTGCGATCCGAGCTGGCGAACTCGGTCAGGACGGCGAGGCGGATGACGAAGTTGGCCTCGCCCAGGCGCACGAGGTCGCGCAAGAGGCCGAAGTACTGCATGCCGCTCTGCGCCTGGCGCAGGGAAGGCAGCGTATCTGCATCGAATTGCGGCGAGAGCAGATCAGCCAGGCCGGCGGCCGGCATGTCGTCCGCGGCGTCTGCGAGCAGATCGGAGGCGGACAAGGCGGGTGGATGGGCGGAGGCAGTCAGGACCATGGCGGCGCAGGATGGCAGAGGACGGCTGCCCGTGGCAATCGCGATCCGCTTGGCAAGCGGACGATTGACGCCACGCAAAGGCCAAGCGAGCATCCCCCGCCACGGGCAGGCGCCCGCGAATCGAGAGCACCATGCCACACGAGGCGAACGGCAGCGGCGGACGCAAGAGCGATCACCTGCGCCTTGCGCTCGAAGACCTGCGCGTGCAGAGACCGGGTCGAGGCAACGGCCTGCAGCGCTTTCGTTTTGAGGCGCAGTCCCTGCCGGAGCTGGACCTCGACGCCGTCGACACGTCCTGCACATTGCTGGGCAAGACGCTGAGGGCGCCGCTGCTGATCGGCGCGATGACCGGCGGCACGGATCAGGCGGCGCGCATCAACCGCGTGCTGGCGACGGCGGCGGAGCGCTGCCGGGTCGGCTTCTGCCTGGGTTCGCAGCGCCCGATGCTGGATCTGCTGCCGGAGCATGCCGGGAGCTTCGCCGTGCGCGACGTGGCGCCGACCACGCTGATCCTGGGCAATATCGGCGGCATCCAGCTGCGCGACCACCTGGACGGTGCCGGCTTGGAAGGGCTGGCGCACGCGGTGGGCGCGGACGGCATGTTCGTGCACCTCAATCCGTTGCAGGAGGCCGTGCAGCTTGAGGGCGATCGCGACTGGCGCGGCGTGCTGGATGCGCTGGGCGCGGCGGTCGCGAGCTGCAGCCTGCCGGTGCTGGTCAAGGAAGTGGGCGCTGGGCTTGGGGAACGCACGCTCGACCTCCTGGCGGCGACGGGCATCGCGGGCGTCGAGACGGCGGGCGTGGGCGGCACATCGTGGTCGCAGCTCGAAGCCTTGCGCCACGCGCAGCGCACGCCGCGCGCCATCGCGGGTCAGGTGCTGGCGGACTTCGGGACCTGCACGGCGGACAGCATCGTGCTGGCGCGCAACGCCTTTCCCAAGCGCCTCGTCGTCGGCTCGGGCGGGCTGCGCGACGGGCTCGAAGTGGCCAAGTGCCTGGCGCTTGGCGCGAATGCCTGCGCGATGGCCTGGCCCTTCCTGGTCGCGGCGCAGTCGGGCGTCGAGGCCGTGGTCACGGAGATCGAGGGCGTCATCGAGACGCTGCGGACCGTGCTGTTCTTGTGTGGTTCCCCGGACCTCCTGCGCATGTCGCGCGTGCAGCTGCGGGAGGAGAGAGACGTGGCCGCAGGCCATCCAGGCGGTGGCCGATGAGCGAGCGCAGCGTGACCGGCAACGGCCATGGCAAGGCCATCGTGGTCGGCGAGCACTTCGTGATGGACGGCGCGGCGGCGCTGGTGGTCGGTCTCGGGCACTTGCGCACGGACGTGACGATGCGGCGCCTGGGTCCCGAGCGCGAGCCGCTGTCGGTGAAGTGGCAAGGACAGGCCTTGGCGCCGGAGATCGAGGCGGACACGCTCAAGATGCTGTCGCGCGCCTGCACGCTCGCGGGGGCCAAGGGCGCGATTGGCGTGGACGTGACCTCGTCCGTGCCGATCCGGCGCGGGCTGGGTTCGAGCGCGGCGCTGGCCGTGGCCGCGTTGCGCGCCGCCTACGCGCTGATGCGCCGCAGCCAGCCAGACAGCAGTGATCTCCTGGGGATGGCGCGCGACATCGAAGGCGTGGTGCACGGCGTGTCCTCTGGGCTCGACCCGGCGGCGGCTTGCTCGACCGATGCCGTGTTGTTTCAAGGTGGCGCGGTGTTCCGCCGCGTCGTGCCGCAGGGGGAACAGCTGGAGGCCGCGCGATGGGTCCTGCTCGACCTGGGCGAAGGCGCGCCGACCCGCGATGCCATCGCCGCTGCGGTGGCGCGACGTGCCGCCATGGGGTCCAAGGACCTGCGCCTGCTGACGGACACGACGACGCTCGCGGCGATGGAAGCGGCGGATGCGCTCGACCTCGGCGACGTTGAGCGACTGGCGCGCGCCATGCAGCGGGCCGCGGGGGCGCTGGTGCCGCTCGGCGTGGTCAACCAGCGCATGACCGACGTGATGGACGCGGCGCTCGCCGGCGGTGCCATGGCCGTCAAGCAGACCGGCGCGGGCTTGGGTGGCACATTGCTCGCCTTGTGCCGCACGGACGAAGCCGCGCGCCAACTGACGCAACAGCTGGCGACGCAGATCGCCGGCTCCTGGGTGCTGCCGATCGCGGCGAAGGAACGGAACTGATGACCCTCCAGCGCGCGGCGGCTTTTGCGCCCAGCAACATCGCCCTGACCAAGTACTGGGGCAAGCGCGACGAGACGCTCAACCTGCCGCTGGCACCGTCGCTTTCCGTGACGCTGTCGGAGCTGGGTTCGCTCACCGTCGTGCAGCCGCAGCCCGAACTGACCGAGGACGTCATGGTCCTCGATGGCCAGCCGCTCGATGCGGCGGGCATGGTCAAGGTGCGGCGCGTGCTGGACATCGTGCGGCAGATGGCCGGCAGCCAGGTCTACGCCGGGCTGCAGTCGGTCAACACGGTCGCTTCGGCACGCGGTCTGGCCTCGAGCGCGTCGGCGTTTGGCGCCCTGGCGCTCGCGGCAAGCAAGGCGTACGGCCTCGACTTGGACAACGCCGCCTTGTCGCGGCTGGCGCGCACCGGCTCCGGGTCGGCAGCGCGTTCGATTTCAGGCGGTTATGTCCTGTGGCACGCCGGCGAGCGCGCCGATGGCCTCGATTCCTATGCCGAGACGTTTCGCCCGGCCGATCACTGGCCGCTGCGTGTGCTGGTCGCGCAAGTCCGCGATGGAAA
>CAIXAA010000291.1 GCA_903917305.1 uncultured Myxococcales bacterium
ACATGGCGGCGGTGCACGCGATGCACGGGCAGGGCGGCTGGCCGATGAGCGTGTGGCTGGCGCCCGACCCGGATCCGCAAAGCCTGAACGGTCTTCCCTACTTTGCTGGCACGTACTTCCCGCCGTTCTCCGGACAGCGTGGCGTGCGCTATGGCTTCGTCGACCTGCTCGTGCACCTCGCGGACCTGCTTGACACCCAGCCTGCGCGGGTTCTGCAGCAAGGTCAGCAGGTTGCCGACGCCGTGCGCGCGCACCTGGCGGGCGACCTGGGCGGGACGCGCATCGGCACCGAGGCGACCGACGCCGTGGCGCGCGAGATGGCGTCCCAGTTCGACGGCGTGCACGGCGGTCTGCGCATGGCGCCCAAGTTCCCGTCGCAACTACCGATTCGGCTGCTGCTGCGGCACGCGCTGCGGACCGGGGACAAGAACTCCTTGCACATGGCGCACTTCACGCTGCAGCGCATGGCCGCGGGCGGCATGTACGACCACGTCGGCGGCGGTTTCCATCGCTACAGCACGGACGCTCAGTGGTTTGCGCCTCATTTCGAGAAGATGCTGTACGACCAGGCGCTGATTGTCCTGGCCGCGCTGGACGCCCTGCAGGCGACGCAGGACGCCGGGCTGGAGCGCGTGGTGCGCGAGACGCTCGACTACCTGCTGCGCGAGCTGCGCAGCGACGACGGCGGGTTGTACAGCGCGACCGATGCCGACAGCGAGGGGCGCGAAGGTCTGTATTTCCTTTGGACGATCGAGCAGTTGCAAGACGCCTTGGGGCAGGGCGATGCCGCACTGGTGGCGGAGGTCTACGGCGCGACGCCGCAGGGCAACTTCGAGGGCAGCAACATCCTGCACCGCGTGCAGACGGACGCGGAGGCGGCGCAGCGGCACGGACTGACGCCAGCGGCGATGACCGCGAGGCTGCGCGGTGCGCTGGACCGGCTGTGGACGCAACGTCAGGCGCGCGTGCCGCCGCTGCGCGACGACAAGATCCTGACGGCCTGGAACGGCCTGGCCATCTCCGCGCTTGCGCGGGCGGGTTGGCTGCTCGCGGAGCCGCGCTACCTGCAAGCGGCGCAAGGCGCGGCCAGCTTCGTGCTGCAGCACCTGTGCCTGGCCGGACGCCTGCTGCGCGCGAGCTGCGGCGGCGTGGTGAGCCAGCAGGGATTCCTGGACGATTATGCATTCTTCATCGCTGGTTTACTGGATCTCTACGATGCGACAGGTGCGGTGGACGCGCTGGAGTCCGCGATCGCACTGCAGAACAAGCAGGACGAACTGCTGGCGGACGCGCGCGGCGGCTACTTCGCGACGGCGCTGGACGCGGAACCGCTGCTGGCGCGTGCCCGGCCGGACTACGACGGCGCGGAGCCGTGCGGCAACTCCGTGTCCGCGCTCAACCTCGTGCGCTTGGCGGCGCTGACGGGAGAGGATCGCTTCCGCCAAGCCGCGGCGTCGACGCTGGACGCCTTTGCCGGGCGGCTGGGCACCGTGCCGGGGGCGCTGACCGAGATGCTGCTGGCCGTCGAGGCGCAGGCGTGGCCGCTGCTGGAGGTCGTGCTGGTCCAGCCTGCTGGCGCTGGCGTCGAGGGCCTGGAGCCGTTTGAACGCGCCCTGCGCGCGCTGTGGCAGCCGCACCGCGTCGTCTTGCGCGCCAAAGAAGGCGACGGAATTGACAGACTTTCACATCTTGCGCCGCCGGTGACCGGCAAGGTCGCGCTGCAAGGGCAGGTCACGGCGTACGTGTGCCGCAACGGCGCGTGTGGACTGCCGACCACCGACCCGTCCGAGATGGCGCGCCAGCTTACGGCGCGGCAGGTGTAGCGGCGGCCGGCGGCTCCTGCGCCTTTGGCTTGGTCGGTCGCACGATTCGCATCTGGAATTCATCCTTTCCATTGATGTCAATCATGTGGAGCTTCATCTCCGGCCCGGTCACTTCCGCGTACGCGAAGCCCAGGGAACTGCGCGCAAACAGCGTCTCCGGTCCGGAGCCGACCGGCCGCAGCTGGCCCGCCGCGCCCGACACGACCTGGTGCACGCCGCAGCGCGGCCGCAGCACCTGCTTGTCGTGGTCATGCCCAGCGAAATACACGTCGACATGCCCACATAGCACGCGGTCGAGGAAGCCCGCCAGCGGTTCGTCGGGCATCTGGTGCGCGCCGTAGGACTGCTGCGGATGGTGGCCGAAGGCGATGACCCACGGCTCCTTGTGGCGTTCGCTCTCGGCCAGCACCTTCCTGGCCCACGCTTCCTGCTGGTCATTCGGCTGGTTGGTGTCCAGGGCCAGGAAGCGGATGCCGCCGGCGAAAAACGTGTAGAAACGCTTGGGCATGATCCAGCGCTGCGACGGGCTGACCCTGGAGTAGGCGACTTCAGCGTCGGGATTGCCGATGTAGTCGTGGTTGCCCAACGCCATGTAGATCGGGGCGCCGATGGGGGCGTAGGGCACCTCGAACGCGGTGCGGAACTGAGGATCCGTCACGCCTTGCACGCCGACCGGGTAGATGTTGTCGCCGAGACCGAGACCGAAATCGCAGCCTTCGCGGCGGCAGAGCGCCTGCATGGTGCGGGCGACCGCGTACTGGTCCGGCTCGCCGACGCCGCCGTCGCCGAAAGCAAGAAAGCGGGCGTGCACGGCAGAAAATTCTGCACTGTCAGGGGCTTGTGCACCAGACGCCGCGCCGCGATCGGCGCGACCGGTCGGCATCGGCGTGGGGAGGGCTGGTGCTTGAGGGCCGCCAGCGAGGACGGCCGATGGCGCTGCGGAAGCGAAAGGAATGAGCGTTCTGGCGCGAGAACAAGCCGAAAACGCAACCATGCAGGCGGCAATGGCGCCAGCGCGCAGGAGAAACCGGGTTCGCATGCCTACTTGAGCTCCGGAACCTGCTTCTCCGGCGGCAGCGGCTGACCCGTGCGCGCCATCGTGTGGAGGCTATCGGCTTTCTCCTGCATGCTCGCGAGCTTGCGATAGAGTTGGCTGAAGTGCGGGTTCTCGATGAACTTCATCAAGTGGTTGCGGCCGCGGAACTCCTGGGTGGTCGCGGTGTCGATGATCTCTTTCAAGATTCGGATCTCGTTGCGCGTAAAGGAGTTGCTGACGCGGATGATGGTCTGCTTGCTCATGGTCGAAGTCCTGAGGTGGGGCGCGGGGCAGGGCCTGGGGCGCCAAGTGTGCACCAGCCAGCGCCGATAGCCAAGTGGCTGCCCTCCATCGGTTGCGGCGCGCGGGCGGTTCTGCCAGCCTTGCGCGGCTTTGGCCAGGAGGCGTCCATGTCCGTCGTGATTGATCTGCGCAGTGACACCGTGACCCGGCCGACGGCTGCGATGCGGCAGGCGATGCTGGAGGCGCCGCTCGGCGATGACGTGTTCCGTGACGATCCAACGGTTCACGCATTGGAGGCCAAGGTTGCCTCGCTGCTTGGAAAAGAGGCGTCCATCCTCGTCCCTTCCGGCACCATGGCGAACCAGCTGGCGCTGCGCGTCCACACGCGTCACGGCGACGAGGCCATCGTCCACGCGGGTTGCCACATCCTGAACTTCGAGGGTGGCGCGGCGGCGGCGCTGTCGGGCGTGACGCTGCGGCCGCTGGAGTCGAGCGACGGCACGCTCGGCGCGGCGCGGGTGGCGGCGAGCCTGCACCTCGCCGATGACCCGCACCTGGCGCTGACGCGCCTGATTTGCTTCGAGAATACCCACAACGCCTGCGGCGGTCGCGTCGTGCCGCAGGGCGACGTGCTGGCGGTGGCGGAG
>CAIXAA010000292.1 GCA_903917305.1 uncultured Myxococcales bacterium
CACATGGAGGCGCTCAGCTCCGGTGGCGACGACTTCATGTCCAAGCCGTTCACGGCGCCGATCCTGCTGGCGCGCATCTCGAACATGGTCACGCGCTACAAGGCGGAGCGCGAGGTGCGCCGGCTGCTGCACATGCTGCAGCAGTATGTGCCTGTTCCTGTTCGCGAACAGACGCGCAAGGCGGCCTGCGTCGAAGAGGTCACAGCGACCATCCTGTTCTCCGATCTGCGCGGATTCACGGCGACAAGCCTCGCGCAGGAGCCGGCACGCGTGTTCCAGGCCATCAGCGACGTGCTCGCGCAACAGACCGACTGCGTGCTCAAGCACGGCGGCTACGTCGACAAGTTCAGTGGCGACGGCATGTTGGCTGTGTTCGAGGGCGACGATTGCAGCCTCGCCGCCTGCCGCGCCGCCGCCGACATCGTGGCTTGGGCGCGCCACTACGAAGGCATCTCGTTCTGGAACCCGCCGCCCATCGGCCTGGGCATCCACCACGGTGACTTCCTGCGCGGCGATCTCGGTGGCGAAAAGCAGCGTGAATACACGGTGATCGGTGGTACGGTGAACATCGCGGCGCGGCTTTGCGGCGCGGCCAATGCCCTGGAAGTCATCGTCTCGCAGACGATCGCCGACCTTGTCGCGGCGGAGTTCCCGTGCGGCGAGCCGCGCTTCGTGAACCTCAAGGGGCTGTCTGAAGCGGCGAAGATCTTTCCACTGATTCTCCAGCCCTAGCTCAGCGCGCGGCGCAGCCCGTGTGCCACAGCGTCGGATTTGGCCCCTCGGCAATCTGCCAGAAGCCGCCGAGCGGATCCCAAGCGATGCCCTCGCCGTGCTCTTCGGGCGCACTGCGCAGCCTCTCGGGAATCGCCGCCTTCACCGCATCGCGCGCCGCCTCGGCCGGGCCGGCCAGCTCGCGGCCGAGATCGTACAGCAAAACGCGACCATACGTGCGCAGCAGCAGCCAGCGGCCATCCGGCGCGAGATCCGCCGCCGTGACGCGCAGCGGATGCCCGCCGCGGTGCTGATCCTCGCGCAGATCCAGCGTCCCCAGCGATTCCACCTGCGTGCGCCCGCCGGGCGCCAGCGTCAGCCGCACGACCTTGGACATCCCATCGTTGCGCTTGGAGAACAGCAGCACGCGCGTGTCCGGCAGCACGGCCATCGCCTCGCAATCCTCCGGCCCATCCGGCCAGGTGAACGTGTAGATCTCCACGGATTTCGTGTCGATTCCCGTGTTGTTCAGCTGGGCCGCGGCCGGCGGCTTGGGCTCGGCGAAGCGCAGGATGTGGTAGGCGGTGCGGTTCAGCTCGTTGTCGCCGGTGTCGGCGATGTAGAGGCACGTGGCGCCGGCGAGGATCGGCTCCTGGCTGCACGGCCCCAGCGCGATGTCCTCCCAGTCATCGTTCGGCACCTGCTTGGGCTTGAACGACGCGACGCGCTTGCCGGTGCCGTCGATGGCGTAGATGCGCGGCTTGTTGCCGTTGTCATTGTGGACCCAAAGGATTCCCGGATGGTCGCGGCTCGCGGCGATGCCGCTCAGCTCGATCAGGCTCGGATCGGTCACGACGCCGCTCGTCGTCGCCGGTCCCCACGCCTTGCAGCGCGGCGAAGGGCCGGCAGCCACCGCCGCAGCGACCGGCGCGGCACGCGGCGCAGTCCGGGTTCCTGCGGCGCTCTCTCGGCTGCACCCGGCGCAACACGCCGCCAGCGCGACCCACAGCCGCAGCGCGGAACCGGTCGTTCTTGTCGTGCTCCACCGCATCCCGCGCCTCGCAACGTGCCCAGCCAGTCTATCCCCCACGCGCCGCCGCGCAACCGCGTCGCGCAGCCCGCTGGCAATGCGACGCAGATCGCAAAGCGATCGCTTGCGCGGCTGTGCAAGCCGATGGTACACCTTGCGTCCCCTGCGTTTTTGGCCCAGTCCCTGTCCAGGCGGTCCCGTGCAGCTTCGCCCGAGCCCCACCGCTCCTGCTCGCCGCCGCGTTTGCC
>CAIXAA010000293.1 GCA_903917305.1 uncultured Myxococcales bacterium
CCGGCCCGCGCCGCCGCCGATTTCTCGTTTCTTCTGGCTATTCCAGTGCTTGGCGCCGCCGTCGCCCACGACGTCTTGAAGCACTGGCACGCGCTGCTCACGGACGTCGGCCCCACCGCCATCGCCGTCGGCCTTCTCACCTCCTTCGTGTTCGGTTGGGCGTCCATCGCCGGATTCTTGAAGCTGATCGGCCGCGTCGGCTTGCTGCCCTTCGGCCTGTACCGCATCGTCCTCGCCGGCATCGTCTGGCTCACGCTGCGCTGAGGCTCGCCATGCCCCGCCCTGCCCCGCTTCTGCCGCGCCTGCGCGTCGTCCTGACGGCCGGCGGGACGCGCGAGCCGATCGACGATGTCCGCCATGTCTCGAATGTCGCGAGCGGAAGTCTGCCCGCGGCGCTCGCCGATGTGCTGCTGGCCCGCGGTGCCGAAGTCCACTACATCCACGGTCCCGGCGCGCGCCTGCCCGGGCGTGTGGCGCTCGATGTGGAGGTGCTTGGTCTGCCTGCGGATGCCTTGAACCAGAAGCTGGTCGCGTGGACTCAGGCTGCCGAGCGCGCGCGCGCGGCGATGGCCGCCGGCGAACTGACGCTGCATCCCATTGAAACAGCGCAGCAAGCTGCGGAGACCTTGGCGCGCGTGGTGGCGAGCGTGCAGCCGCAGCTGGTGGCGTGCGCGATGGCGGTGGCGGACTTCGCTCCGGTGGCGCGGACCGGCAAGCTCCCGTCGCACACCGCCGAGCTGACCATTCGCATGCTGCCGACACCAAAGGCGATTGATGGGGTCAAGCCCGCGCACCCCGGCTGCCGGCTGCTCGGCTTCAAGCTGCTGAGCGGCGCGAGCGAGGCGGAGCTGCGCGATGCGGCCCTGCACCTCTGCCAGCGCAGCGGCGCCGATCTGGTCTTTGGCAATGACATCAAGGACTACCGCGCAGGCAGGCGGCGCGGCCTCCTGCTGGGCCCCAGCGGTGACGTGCTGGAGCGGCTCGATGGCGGCAGCGGCGCGGACGCGCAGGTGCGGCTGGCCGAGCAGCTGGTTGCGGCTGTTCTGGCGGAGATTACTCGGGAATGAAGTCCGCCGACATCCCAGGACGAGCGGCGGTCTTCGCCGGCGCCTTCGAGATCGGCTGCGCCGGCCTGACGACCTGGACCTGCTGCGGCCGATCCAGCTCCACGAGGCCAAGCAAAATCCCTTGCGCGAACTGGGTTTGCACGGCCGGCTCCAAGAGGGCACGCCCTTCCTGCGGATGCGTCAGGTAGCCGACCTCGAGCACGATCGCCGGCATCTTCGCCTCTTTGAGCACGCCGAACGGCGCCTGCCGCACGCCGCGAAAGCGGGCACTCGGCCGCGCGCGCTGCAGGCCGTCGGCGACCGACAACGCGAGCATCTCGGAGCGCGCGTGCGCCGCCGTCAGCCCCAGATCCGAAACGATTCCCAGCACGGACCACGGCAGCGCCGCCGTCTTGTCCTCCGGGTGGATGCCTTCCTCGGTCTCGATGAGCTGGCGCGTCGCCTCCTCGGCGCTGTCCGCCGCCAAGAAAAACACTTCCATGCCATGCGCTTCGCCGGCCTCATGGGCGTTGGCGTGCACGCTGATGAAGGCGTCGCCTCCCAGCTCGTTGGCCATGCGCGGCCGCCGGCGCAGGTCGATGCCCACGTCCGCATCGCGGGTCAGCAGCACTTCGAGGTTGCTATGGGCCCGCAAATACGAGGCAATCCGGCGGGCGATGTCGAGGGCCAGCGCCTTCTCGCGCACGCCGACCACGCCGACGGTGCCCAGGTTGTCGCCACCATGGCCGGGATCCAACACGATTCTGCGGATGTGGGTGAGACGCACCGGCGTCGGGAAGAACGGATCCGCCGGCGGGGCGGAGCGCAGGACGGGCGCCGCAGGCGCAGCGGCACCTGCCGGTTGAGCGCTGGCAGGTCGAGTGCCGGCAGCGCGAGCGGCCGAGGGAACGACAGGCGGCACCGCGTGCGCCGCGGACGGTGCAGAAACGGCTGCTGGCAAGCCAACAAAGCACGCTGCAGCCCACGCCAGCGCCGCACGCCGCCCAGCGAAGCAGTCGGGGCAGGCGGGCCAGAGGGCGAAGCGACGCAGTTCCATGGCTGCAACCTAGCGGATCGATGGCGTGTGTCAAGATCGGAAGCGCTGCGTACCGTCGGCAGGAAGTCGTGCGTCCAAACGGATGACCTGCCTTGCGAGATCGCGTAGGCTGCGGCTGCAAGTCGAGGTGCGCACGATGCTCCGCTCCTGGTTGACGATCCTCCCGCTGGCTCTCTGCCTGAATGCTTGTGTGATCGATGGGTTGCTGATCGATCACCTGTCGCGCCAAAGCCACCCGGTGATGCCGGACCCCGCGCCGAGCACCATCAAGGGCCAGGTGGCGGAGCTGCCCAAGGCGACGGTGCAGGTGCTGGGCGCCGACGGCAAGGCGATGACGGGCCTTGGGACAACCGCTGGAGATGACGGCACGTTCTCCTTGGTCGTGGATGGCGCCACCAGCCTGCGCAACGTGATCGTGACGGCCAGCCTGGGCCGCGATCAGTGGCTGGGGATCCTGCCGTTCCTGCCGGCGCAGACCTCGGTGCTGGACCCGGCGCGCACGTTCGCGCTGGCGGACCTGTCGCCCG
>CAIXAA010000294.1 GCA_903917305.1 uncultured Myxococcales bacterium
ATGCTTCTATCCGCACTCCGATCGGCCAGCGCCGCGCGCTTTGGGCCGGGTGCAAGTTGAGGTCCGAAGAAAGGACGGATGTTGCCATCTCCGGTACGGCCTCGAAGGCCCAGCCGGAACACGCAATCACCCGAATTGAGTCTGAAGATTGATCGCATCTTCCCGACGCCATTCCTCGCTCCGTGCGCCGACAGGTGTCGGCGTTCAGTCCTGCAATCAGCTCAGGCTGACCGTCGACGTGGCGGCGCCTTGCGCGAAGTGCGCTTGGCGTCCCGTCTGAAGTTGATGGTTGTTCTGGTTCCTCCTTCGCGGCTGACTTGTTACCTTTTTCCTTGGAGATGCGGCATTGCGGCAATCAGCGCCATGGCGTGGTCCTCTGCCTGCAGCAGCATCTGCAGCCCAGCGCCCAGCGTCTGCCAGCCAGGATCGCCGTTCTGCTTGAAGTGGCCGCCGAGCCGCGCCACCGCGTAGACGACATCCTTGACGGTCGGCTTGGCCGCCATCGGCGACTTGGGATGCTGTCGGTCGTGCAAGACTCGCAGAAAAGCCACCTGTTGCGCAGTCAGCACGACTTTGGCCGGTGCATCGGGATCGGCACGCGCGACCGAGCGAAGCTCCAGCAGCCTCCACGCCAGCGGCAGCAGCAGAGCCAGAAGCTTGCTCAGCGCCTCGAAGCTCTCGAGTTGATGGTTGTTGAAAGCGCAGCCGGTCTTGAGTGCCTTGAAGAATTCCTCGATCACCCAGCGACTTCGGTAAATATCGACCACACGGGCGATCTGCTCGGGCGTGTCGACCGGCAGGTTCGTCACGAGCCGCCAGATGACCGGTTCGGCGCCCTCCGGCATGTCGATTTCGCGGACCAGCACATAGTTGAGCTGCAGCGACTTCGGAGCCGTGCGCGGCGCGTGCGTTGCGCGCCGAATCTCTTGCCGGCCAGCGCTGATCTCCAGTCTGGCCATGCGCTCGGCGCGCGGCGGGTGCGCCTTGCGCTGCGCCGGACCCGGTTCGGCCCCGCGTCGGCTCAGGCGCACTTCGCGGCAAAGCTCTACGACCATGCCGTCCATCTTGGCGAACAGATCCACACCGTTGCCCAGCGACCGGTTGCCGCTCACGCGGGTCACGAAGGCTTCGCCTGCATCGTCAAGCGCCGCGAGGTACTTGTAGTCATCCGATTCGCGGTCGGCGACGTGCACGTGTGGCACGGCGCCCAGCATCTTGCCGGTTTCCTTGGCTTGCTTGAGCCAGCGGTGTGACTCGTTGTTCTCGGCAGTCTGGGCTCGGCGCTTGTGCCCCGGCTTGCCTTTGGCAGGCTGGGTCGGCGCCGGCGTACGCGCCCAGGCCTGGTGCTTGAGCACGCCCAAGGGCTGCCGCGACGCCTCGCTCACGCACAGCGAAACATGCGCGAGAAAACCCATGCCGCCGCCCGCAATGATGCCCATGCCTTGGCGCTTGGTGTCCTTGCCGTAGCCGAAAGTCGTCGTGTCATGCAGCACCAGCACCGCGCCCACCGCCTGGCACCGGCCCAGCGTCTGCGCCTCGTGCGGGTCCGCAAGCTTCGAGGCTGTCACCTTGTCGTTGGCGATCAAGCGGTACACGCCTTCGGCGCCACTTTCGCCGCCAGCCATCTTCGGCAGAGAACTCTCCGGCCGCACCAATGCGCCATCGAGAAAGCGAACCGCACGCTTGGTCAGGCGCCGGTCGCCGAACCGGGCTCCTGCGAACTCGGTTGCGAAGCTGAAGGTCAAACGGCCCGGTCCGGGCGCGTTCGTGGATGCGGTGATGTCGGTGGTGGTCTGCATGGCGACGTTAGATCAAAGTCGCGAGTCTTCGTCAAGAAAAGTGACGCAGTTTCATACCGCTTTGGAGATGCGCGGGATCTTTAGAATGAATTCGGCCGCTACGGTTCGAGAAGTCCGCTGCGCGGACTGGTCGCGGTTGGCGGTGGACGTCCGCAGTCGGCTTCCAGCCGACTTCGTTGCCGTCGGCTTGAGCTGGCGGCTCTCCGCCCTTCTCCCCGCCGCGGGAGAGGGTGGCCGCGCAGCGGCCGGGATGAGGGGGCAGGCGCGAAAGCGATGAGCGCCCCGCCTTGCGAGCAGCCGCGACCAAGCGCAGACTCTCCCAGGCACCCTCACCGCCACCCTTTACCACCTCTGCTACGGAGCAACGCCATGGCCAGCAAGTTCGCGGGAACCAAGACCGAACAGAACCTCAAGGAAGCCTTCGCCGGCGAGTCGCAGGCGCGCAACAAGTACACGTTCTTCGCCAGCGCGGCGCGCAAGGCGGGCCAGCAGGAGATCGCCCGCGCCTTCGAGAAGACCGCCGAGGAGGAGCGCGAACACGCCAAGATGATGTTCAAGTTCCTCGACATGATGGCCGACACCGAAGCGAACCTCGAGGTTTGCATTGCCGGCGAGAACATGGAGTGGACCGACATGTACGCGCGCTTCGCCAAGGAGGCCGAAGAGGAAGGGTTTGGCGGCGTCGCCAAGTTCTTCACGCGCCTGTTGGAGGTCGAGAAGCACCACGAAATGCGCTTTCGCCGCCTGCTCGCGGAGCTCAAGTCCGGCAAGGTGCTGGTGAAAGACGACGACGTGTACTGGTACTGCACCAATTGCGGGCACATCGAAAAAGCCAAGGAAGCGCCGCGCAGTTGCCCGGTGTGCGCGCACCCGCAGGAGTTCTTCCGCGCGCTGCTCGCCGGCGAGGATTGAGGCCGCCATGCCAAGTTCCAGAGAGCATTGGAACCACATCTACGCCGCCAAGCCCACGGACCGCGTGAGCTGGTATGCGCCGCACCTCGAACGCTCCCTGGCGACCATCGAGGGGCTGCAGTTGCCGCCCGACGCGCCGATCATCGACGTCGGCGGCGGCGCGTCGACCCTGGTGGACGATCTGCTGGCGCGCGGCCACCGCGACGTGACGGTCGCCGATCTGTCGGCGATTGCGCTGCAGCACGCGCAGCAGCGCCTCGGGCAGCGCGCCCAGGAGGTGAACTGGCTGACGGGCGACATCACGCGCATGGCGCTGCCGCACCAGCACTTCGCCGTCTGGCATGACCGCGCGGTGTTCCATTTCCTCACGGATCCGGAGGATCGGCAGCGCTATGTCGCGCAGTGCCGCCAGGCGGTGCGACCGGGTGGCTACGTCCTGGTGGCGACGTTTGGCCTGCACGGTCCGGAGCGTTGCAGCGACCTGCTGGTGGCGCGCTACGACGCCGATGGGCTGCACGACGCGTTCGGCGCGGAGTTCGTCAAGGTCTCGAGCCTGACCGAGACGCACACGACGCCTTGGGGCACGGAGCAGGAGTTCGTGTATTGCCTGTGCAGGACGGGAATCTAGGGCCTGGCAAACGCCGCCTTGCGTTTGTACAGCGCCCACTGCCCATTGCGCACCACCAACTCCACCGCGTCGCGGTCGCCGGCAAACGGGTCGCGCGGATCGAGCGGCCCGCCGTCGCGGATCAGGAAGTAGTCATACCACAGGCCGTGTTCCTTGAAGCGGAACTTCTCGGGCGTCCACTCCCAGCGCGCAGGCAGCGTCGGCGGACCGCCTTCGGTGGGATACACCACCGGCGATTGCGGGAAATTGGCAAAGGAGAACGTCGCCATGCCGCCGCGATCGATGACGTAGTATTGGCCGAAATGCAGGTACGGCGCATTGCCGACCACCGCGCTGCCCGATTGGTAGATGAGCGACATCAGCTTGCGGCCCGGCGCCGCCTGCGCGACGACCTCGCGAATCGCTCCAGCTTCCTTGGTGAACGCCCGCGCCTTGGAGACGTGCAGCGCGCTCGCCATGACCGCCAGCAGCGTCGCCGGCAGGATGAGCACCAGCGTGCGCCGCGGCAGCCTCTGCCAACCCACCGCGCCAATCCCCAGCAGCACGACCAGCGGCACGAGGCGCCAGGAAATCGGCCAGATCCACTTGTACGAAATCGGGCTCAGCAGGTAGGCCGCCAGCGACGCCGCAAAGAGGATCCGC
>CAIXAA010000295.1 GCA_903917305.1 uncultured Myxococcales bacterium
CGACCTACAGCGACTACCTGACCAAGAACAGCTCCGTCTGGGCCACGCCGAAAGGGGAGTTGCTGCAAGCCATCCAAGTCGTCTACGCCGAATACGACAGCAGCAGCGTCAGCGGCTACGTCAAGGCGCCGGACGGCAACGGGACGGCGGTGTTTTCGGCATCCAGCGCCGTGAACACGCGTTGGGTCGACATCAGCCTGGCCAATGCTGCGGCCATCGTGTGCCAAATCATCGACAACTCGTCGTACTACAACGGCACGATGACCGTGCCGATGGTCTATTACCGCTCCGCCGATGCCGCCAACGAGCTGAGCGCCTGGACCGACGCGGGCACCGTGGACTGCAAGACGAATTACTGGGGCGTGTTCCCGGACGTCTTGTCCAAGACGGCCCTGTCGCGCTCCGACGCGATTGCGGTGGACGGCTACGTCGGCGCGGAGATGAACGGCACCGGTCCGCAGTAGCCGCAGCCACTTGCGCAACCTGGAGGCTCCCATGACGGGCTCGCTGTCGGCACGTGTTCATTTGGGGCCGCCGCCGCGGTCCGTGCCGCAACGGCGCGTGCGCGACCAGGATGTGCAGGCGCTGTTCCTGCTGCTGTTCGGCGGCATCCTCGGCGGCGTCGGCACGCTGGTCGGCGGGACGTTCACGCTGCTGGGCGCCTTGGCCGTGCTGCCGGTGTTCCTGCCCATCGGCCTGGGCATCTGGCTGGTGATGGGCGGCATCGGCGGCTTGTTGGCGCGCCGTGGCATCCGCCGGCTGCGCGCGGTGCGGCGCGTGTGGGAGCAAGGCGAAGTGGTGACCGGCCAGGTCCTCGAGGCGGGCTGGGACCGCTCCGTGCGCGTGAACCGCCGCAGCCCGGTGCGCGTCCGCTACCGCTATGCGGTCCTGGGCAGCCCCTACGAAGGCGTGGGCCACGCTTGGGAGGATCGGCTGTCGCAGCTGCCGGTCGGCACGGAGATTACGCTGCTCGTCGATCCGCAGGAGCCGCAGCGCTCCATCTGGGTCAGCCAGACGCCTTAGCGAATGCAGATCTCGTGGATCATCGCGGCATAAAGCCGCGCGGCGCGCATGACCTCGGGGATGTGCACCTTCTCGCCCGCGACATGCGCGTCCTCCAGCCGCCCCGGCCCGCAGATGACCGGCGACGCGCCCGCTTTGCGAAACAGCCAGCCGTCCGAGTGCGAGCGGAACAGCCCGGGCGCCCACGTCTCGCCGACGTGCTCGAAGGCCGCCTGGAGCGGCGCCAGCAGCGGATCGGCCGTGTCCAGCGAATAGCCCGGCGCGTGGTAGGTCGTGCGGTAATCCAGCAGGACGCGCTCGCGCGGCACGACCTCGCGGGCGCGCGCGATGAGCGCCAGGACTTCAGCCTCCGCCCCGCCCGGCGGCAGGTGCAGGTCGAGCAACGCCTCGCAGCGCGCCGGCACCACGAACTTCTCGCCGCCACCGCGAATGTTGCGCAAGTTGATGGCGTTGGCGTCCGCGGCCGGCAGGCTGTCCAGCCGCTCCAGCACGGCCGCCAGCCAGGTCAGCATCGCCTGGATCGCATTGCGGCCGATCTCGGGCAGCGCGGCGTGGGCGTCCATGCCTTGCGCGCTCAAGAGGCACTCGACGTAGCCGTAGTGGTCGGTGCAGGCGATGAGGCCAGTCGGCTCGCCGATGACGGTCAAGGCAGGCGGCTTGTGGCGCGCCAGGAACGCCTGCGACCCGTCCCCGTATTCTTCCTCACCGACGACAAAGGCCGCCATCACGCCGCGCTGCAGCGTTGCGCCGGATTCCGCCACGGCAATCAGGGCTTCGACCATCGCCGCGCAGCCGCTCTTCATGTCCGCGGTGCCCAGGCCGTACAGCGTGTCGCCTTCCTGGCGCGCGCCGTGCCCTTCCCCCTCATCGGAGACCGCAACGGTATCGAGGTGCCCGACCCACAGCAGCGCCGCCGGTTGCGGCCCCATCTCGACAATCACGTTGGCGCGCGCGCGGTCGCCCACGGTCGCCGGCACGGGCTCCAGCCGGCAGGACAAGCCCGCGCGACCCAAGGCATTCGTGAACAGGCGCGTCGCGGCCTCTTCGGCGTAGCACGGGCTGTAGACGTCCACCGCGTCGATCAGCAGATCCAGCAGCCGTTCTTCGTCGATGCCCGCCAGGATCGCGCCAAGCTTGTCCATTCGCAGTCCTTTTGGGGTCGCCAGGAGCGGCGCCTAGTGCTCGCCCGGCTCGACCGGCTCGACCGGCGTCGTCTTGGGCTTGGGATGAGCGCGCGCCGCGTTGGTGCGCCCCTTCGCGCGCTTGCGCACGTACGTCGGGTGCGAGGTCAGGTTCTGCTCCAGGTACACGTGCGCCGTCTCGTTGCCGAAACCCTGGCCGCGAAAGAAGGCGATCGCCTGGTGGTTCTCCGCGTCCGTGTCCACCAGGATCATGCGCGCGCCCTGCTCGATGAACTCGTCGCGCAGGCGGGTGTACAGGCGGCTCGCGACGCCGCGGCGGCTGACCTCCGGATCGACGCCCA
>CAIXAA010000296.1 GCA_903917305.1 uncultured Myxococcales bacterium
CGCAGGTCAACCGCAGCCGCGCTCAGTTGCTGACGGTCTCGCTCTTGAGCTCCGGATCGGCGGCGATTTCCGCGTCGGTGAACAGCATCGGCCGCCAGGTGCTCTTGGAGAAAAGCTGCGTCTGATCCGCATTGTGCGGCGCACCCGGGTCGCTCGACTCCGAATACGTCAGCACCGCGAACGCCTTGGGACCCGCCGCCGTCAGCTCGCAGGTCATCACGAAGCTCGAGCCGTAGTTCACCGGGTAGCCCTGCGCCGTCAGCGTCGTCGGACCGAGCAGCGCCGCGGTCTTCATGCGCGGCAGCAGCGTGTCGTTCTCGCCGTCGACAAAACCGATGACCTGGAACGCGCCCTCCTCGTCCAGACCGCCGTGGATGGGGATGCGCACGTCGTTCTTGAGCGTGTACTGCACGTCGCCCATCGCCGCGTCCACGGTAAACTTGCCGGAGATCAGCGCATTGGCCGCCGCCGCCAGCGCCATCAGCATCGGATCGTCGCCCGCCGCCGGCGCCGCCTTGAGCGTGTTGGGTGTCGTCGCCGGATGCGTCACGTCAAAAGCGTGCTCGTACAGCGGGTTGGGGGCGCGGGCGAAGAACTCGCGAAACAGCGCCGCGCCCTTGCTCTGCGCCGTGAAGCGCTTGTCCCACGCCGTCAGCACGGTGCACGCCGCCGCCAGGTCGACCGCCGTGGGCTGCGCGTCCGCGCATCCCGACGCCTTGGCATCCGCGCAGACTTGCCCTTTGGATCCAAGCAGGAACGAGACCTTGCCCTTGCCCTGGCAGCGCGCCGCCAGCGCAGCGGCCAGGTCCTCCGCCGTCCACACGCGGTCGGCAAACACCATGGTCTTCAACTCTTCCAGCGTGAACTTGCCGTCCTCGCCCGAAGCGCCGTCCTTCTGCACCTCCGTCAGCAGCTTCAAGTTCATGCGCGTGCGGGCGGAGCGCTCGGTCTTCTCCTCGCCAAACAGATAGCCATACCCTTCCAGCGGTTGCGCCAGGTTGGTCAGCCAGTGGCTGTCATTGGCGTTGTAGATGTAGTCCTTGCGGCGCAGATGCGGCGTCTTGGCGTACGGCACCAGGCCCGGATCGCGCGAGCCCGGTTCGACGAGCCAGTCGTTGGTCGACTTCGCGCCATCGAGCAGCACAAGCCCTTGACCCCACGCGAATTGCGTCAGGAAGTCGCCCGACGCCAGCGCCGCCTGATGGTCCGCCACCGCCGCCGCCCCCAGGTTCGGCGTGCTGTTCGACTCGCAGTAGTAGACCTCGCCGCTCGCGTCCGCCGCCATCATGTTGGTCCATGGATTCCCGGAGATGTCGCGCAGCACCGCCTCGACGTCGTCGATGTTCTTCGCCTTGTCCAGCGTCAGGAAGTGCTCGTAAAGCTTCTGGTTGTTCTCGTTGCCGTCGCGCAGCGCATACGCATTGTCCTTGGTCCACTCGGCAATCGCCGGCAGCACCAGGATCGGGCCGTACTCGGTGCGGTAGAACTTGCGCGTCTCCTGCGTCAGCTTGCCGTCCGCGCCCAGGATGTCGACCGTCTCCTCGTGCATCGCCATCTTGTGCGGCTGACCGTCCACCAGGTACGTCGTCGGGTCCTTGGGATCCAAAGTCAGCTTGTAGATCGTGAACTTGCGCGACGCCGACACCGTCGCCGTGAACGCGACGTTGGCGTTGTGGCCGATCAGCACGCCGGGCACGCCGTAGAGCGCGACGCCGGCGACGTCGAGCACGCCGGGCACGGTCAACTGCGACTCCCACAAGCGCAATTCGCCGAGCCACGGAAAGTGCGGGTTGGCGACCACCAGGCCGCCGCCGCTCGCGGAGCGCTCGCTGCCGATGCCCCAGCCGTTGCTGCCGATGGCGGGGTCGCGGATCTCCTTGAAGTGCTCGGACATGGCCGTCATGGCTTGCGGGGCGCGCAACAGGTCCTCGAAGGCCTTGAGCCACGGCAGCCCCGCCGGGCTGTTCGCCGCGCCGTCGCTGGGCACGATGGTCGAGTTCACGTAGGCGCGGAAGTTGCGGCCGCTGGCGATCTTGGCGAGATCCTGGCCATACGCCAGCAGGTCGATGGCGCTGATCGGCTGCACCCACGCCGCGTTCTTGCACTCCGCCGGCAGCCCGGCAGGGCCCACATCCGCGAGACGCTTGTTGTAGCCGGCGACGTAGCCATCCACCGCGGCGCGCGCATCGGCCGACAGCAGCGCGTAGTTCTGCGTGGCATGGGCGACGAGCAGCAGCGCCTTGTTGGCGAAGTCATTGTCGACGTTGATGTTTCCCTGACCGGGACCGAAGTACTTCGCGCGCTCGCTGCGCACCTTGACGACCTGGTCGGCCAGCACGCAGATGTTGTCCTTGGCGAAGGCGTAGCCCTGGCCGAAGAAGACGCTGCCGAGGTCCTTGGCCTGGATGTGCGGGATGCCGTAGCTGGTCCAGCGAATGGTGGCGCTGTAGTGCGCGCTGCTGACGGTGTCGCCGGCGGCGTCCGGGCTGGACTTCTTGGTCGAAGCGCTTGAACTGCAAGCGCAAACCAAGGCGAGAAGGACGGCGAGGCAAGGCTTGGTCATGGCGGACTCCCGGTCGATGTGGCCGGCAGTCTAGAGCCTGGGACCGCGCTTGGGAAAGGGGCCGCTACTCGGCCCGCTTGGGCGGCGGCGGCGGCGGCGGTGGGGGCGGCGGCGGCGCCCGCGGCGCTGGCGGCGGCGGAATCGGCACCGCTTTGGGTTTCGCGAGCTTGCGCCACAGCCCGCCCATCGCCACGCTGCGCCACGCCCACGGCAGCCAGCGCAGCAGCGCCTTGACCAGCCACAGCGCCCAACCCAGCATCATCACACGCCAAACCCACAGCGGCAGCGACCACACGCCCGCTTGCGGCAGCGCGCCCTGGGTGCGCGCCAGGTACCAGTGCAGCGCCTGCTCGCTCGAACCGGCGCCGCTGACCTGCATGTCCACGTCGAGCAACAGGTTCTGGTGGATGGCGCCATACAGCGTGCCGAGCGCCAGCAGCGTCAGCAGCGCCAGCCCCAGCTGCACGAGGTCGAAAAGGCTATCGTTCATCGGCGGTTCGCGCAGGCTGCGCGCCCGCCGCCACGCCAGCGCCAGCAGCCAGCCGACCACCAGCAGCGCCGCTGGCGCCGGCAGCTGCGCCAGGCCCACGCTCAGCAGCAGCCAGTCGCGCAGTCGCAGCGGCGGCCCACGCAAGCGGCCGAGCAGCAAGGCAAAAGCCAGCAGCCACAGCAGATGGTTCCAGAACAGCACCGCCGGACCCCAAGCCGGGCCGTGCGTCCACAGCAGCCAGCGGTCCGGCCCCAGCTCCACCGTGACCTGCACGTTCGCCGCCGGCCCGCCCAGATCCACCGGCGGCGCCGTCTCGTGCGCGCCGCGCTGCCACGGCTGCTGCCAGCGCACCTCGATCGCCTGCGCGCCCGGTTCCAAAGGCAATTTCAGCGCGCGCCCCTGCGGCCGGATCGTGCGCGGCTGCCCGCCGATCGTGACCGACTGCACTTCCGCGCCCTCCGGCAGCGTCAGCGTGCGCAGGCCGCCTTGCGACGTGCGCACTTGCAGCGTCAGCACGGCCTGCAGCAGCCGCTGGCCGGGCGTCACGCGGTAGTCGACCGAGTCGAGCGTCACGGCCTGGCCCGGCGTGCCCTCCGGCCGCACCACCGCGATCTCCAAGGTCTCTCCCGGCCAGGGCTGCCACAGCGGGCGCAGCGCGGCGTCGGCCGGATCGCGGGTGTGCACCGGCGGCAAACCCGTGAAGGTGCAACGCCAAATCGGGGAGCAGGTCAGCTGCCAGGTCTCCGTCCACGGCTCCCCGCCCGGCGCCTTGAGGGCGATCTTGGCCGCGATCGGCAGCTCGCTCTCGAACGTCACCTCCGCGGTGTCGCGGGCGAAGTTGACCAGGGCATGGCGCACGCCACCTTCGGCGTTCTCGACGCGAATGCCGTCGGTGATCACGCTTTCACTCGGAATCAAGGGCACTTTCACCAGCTGCGGCCGCTGCGCGTTGTCGCGCTTCACGACCGTGCGCACGTGCCACGGCAGCCCCAGCTCCAGGTGGCGCTCGACCGTGAACCACGGCGGCAGCTCCGGGCTCGTGTCGGCGTCGGCACTGTCGGAATGGGCACTGTCGCCGGGCGTCGGCGCATGCGGCAGCCCAGCCGGCGCGGCGCGGCGGGTGAGCTGCAGCGAACCATCGGGAACGCCATTGGGATCCAGGCCATCGACCGCCCAGTCCGCGCTGACGAACTTCACCTGGTGCGGCACCGCCTGCGGGTCAAACTGCAGCGTCACCACCGTGCGGCGCACCAGCGTCGCCTTGACCGAGACCACGTGGCGCCCCGCCGGCACGCGCAGGGCCACCAGGCCGCCAGGCAGGCGCCGCAGCTGCCACGTCGGCTGATCGTCCAGGCGAACTTCATGGATTTGCAGCGAATCGCTCGGACCCGGCAGCGCCCAGCCGGCGTCGCGCTGCGCGTGCACCTCGGCCGTCAGCGTCACGTCCTGGCCGGTGGCGCGCAGCTCCAGCCGGCTGACGGAAACGCAAGGACCTTCGCAGGTTTGCGCTTCGAGCAGGCGCTGCTCCAGCGTCGCCAGCACATCGGCGGGCGGGAACATCTGCGCGTGCGCCTGGCTCGGCAGCAGGAACAGCAGCAGCAACGGCAGCGTCCCGGCGATCTGCACCTTGAGCGCGCGCAGCCGCTGCCAGTCCAGCAGCCGCAGCCCGAGCGCCACGACCAGCACCACGCGCAACAAGGCCAGAAGCAAGTGCATTCGCGGCGAGACGAGGTACAGCGTGACCTTGTGATCCTTGCGCACCGGCCCGCTCCAGCCCAGCGGCAGCGTGGTCCACTGCCACTGCGGCACGCCGGGTCCGGTCTGCACCACCGCATTCGGGTCGATCTGCTGCAGCTGGCGCGTCGCGTAGTTCCAACGGCCTTCGCTCGTCGACGCCTTGCCCGCGCTCTCCATCTTGGCCGCGTCCAGCTCGGCACGCTGGCGAATCTCGTCGCTCTTCTTGGCGCCCTCCTTCTGCTCCTCGGCGTCCATCTGCGGTTCGGCCGCGGCACCGGCGGGCGCGGCCGGGGCAGGCGGCGGCGCTTCCGCTTTGGCCATCCCGAGTTCCAGCAGCCCCGCGTTGCGCGTCTCGCTCGCCGGCGCCATCGGGCCGTGGCCACCGAAGGCGACCTGCGGGTGCAGCGCCACGCGCAGCTCCTCGCGGGCAAAGGGCACGAGCGCCACCACCAGCAGCAGCACCGCGATGGCGTGGTAGAGCATCACGACCCGGCGGAACCAATGCGGCGGCAGCACGCGCAGAAGCGCGAGCGCGGCCAAGGCATTGAGCCACAGCCACTCCGGCGCGTCGGCCTTGCCATGGCACAGCGCCAGGCCCAGCAGCGCCACGATGCCCCAGCGCACGCCGAGCAGCTTGCCGGTGCCCAGCGCCAGCATCAGCACGAAGAAGAAGTCGAACAAGGTCCAGGAGTCCAGCCAGGTCTGCGGCAGCACGTCGACGCCGCTGGCGCCCAGCAGCTCCCAGCCCGGCGGCAGGTGCAAGGTCGCGCGCAGGCTCTGCACGTCGTGGTTCCAGCCGACGATGCCCAGCTCCCCGCCGGCCTGCTCGATGCGCGAATCGGCCTCCAGGCCCAGCTTGCCTTCGCGCAGCTCCACGCCGGCCTTGCCGGTCTTGGGATCCGCGGTAATCAGATGCGCCGCGCTGCCTTGGATCGCGCCGGCCCGGCCCAGCTGCGCGCCCGGCCCGACGTCCAGCCGCCACGCCTGATGCAGCTCCCCGGTCAGCCGATCGCGCGCCGTCAGGCCCTGGCCGTCCTCGTCCAGCCACAACTCGCGTGCCAGCTCGATGCGGTTGGGCGCCGGCTCGGTCTCGCCGCGCCGCGTCTGCGCAAGCGTCAGGGTCTGCCCCGCCTGCGCGGTAAACGTGCGCCCGTCCTTCCAATCCGCCGCCAGTTGCGTGCGCTGCGGGTCGATGGCCTGCAGCCCGGACAGCTCCACGGAGCGCAGCGGCTCTTGCGGCACCCAGACCCAGGTCTCCTGCGCGTCGAACGCCTCGCTCTGGCGCGGCGGCACCGCAAAGCCGGCGTCCTGCTGCGGATGCACCGCGACGATGTCCAGCGCGAACTGCCCCGGCCGGCCGTGGATGCGCACCGAGCCATCCGCCGCCATCTGCAACGGCAGTTCGCTCTTGACCAGCACGACGCGCGCGCCAGCCAGTAGCACCGGCGCCAGGGCGATGTCGCGCGCCTGCCCGGCAATGCGCAAGGTCAGCCGCGTGGTTTCGCGAAGCGGCACGCCGTCTTCCAGCCGCCGCGCCACGGTGACCGTCAGCGTGTCGACCTCGGTCGCCTCCTTGGTCCCGGCCTTCTGCAGGAACAGGCGGCCTTGGCTGTCGCGGCGCACGGCATCCACCGGCTGGTCGCGCAGCGTCAGATCGACCACGCCGATCTCGTCCGGCACGGCCAGCACCTCCGGCGCGCTCGCCCAGGCGAAGTGCCCGACGATGCGGTGGTGGCCTTGCGCCAGCGGCGTGACGGGCAGCCCTTCGGGCGTGGCTTCGACGCGGCCCGGCTGATCATCGACCACGACGTCCTGCGGCCACGCGGTCTTGTCGCCCGGCAGCGGCGCGCGACCCGGCTTGTCAAGCCACACCTCCTGCTCGAACGTGCCGCCCTCTTCGGCAATCTTGACGGTCAAATGCCCCGGCCAGGCACAGGCGCGCGCGTCGCCCAGCACCGTGCAGGCCAGGTCGCGGTGCAGGTGCATCACCCACGGCACCCAGGTCTGCAGCGGCGCCGGCACGTGCGCCGGCGGCGGCAGCGCCAGCGCTGGCGCCGCGAGGCCGCACAGCAGGGTCAGGACGCGAACCGAGTGGGACAGCATGACGGACCTCGCAGAAGTGCGGCGCTGTGACGCTTGACGGTGCGCTTCGATCTAGCGCTGGGCTTACAGGATCTTGCGGACGGCACGCTCGAGCTGCTCCCAGCGCTGCTCCAGGCTGCCGGTGTAGCCGACCGACATGCGCATCAGGCCTTCGGAGAGCCCGGCGCGGTCGCGGTCCTCCAGCGGCAGCTCGCTCGACGTCGAGGTCGCCGAGGCGGACATCAGCGTGTCGAAGTAGCCCAGGCTCACCGCGATGAAACCAAAGCGCTCTTCGAGCTGCAGCGACTCCATCAGGCGCGCCGCGCGGTCGGACGTCTCCAGGTCCAGCGCGATGATGCCGCCCGCGCCGAACTCCGGGTTGGCCAGCGAGCGGAACAGCTCGTGCTGCGGGTGCGACGGCAGGCCGGGGTAGCGCACGCGCAGGCCCATCGCCTCCAAGCGCTCGGCGAACACCTGCGCGCGGCGGCTGTGCTCCTGCATGCGCAGCGGCAGGTGCGGCACGCGCAGGGAAAGCTCAAAGGCGATGCGGGGATCCATCGTCGGGCCGAGCAGCATCAGGCTGCCCTCGTTGACGTCGTAGAGCGGATCGAGCAGCGCGCGCGGCCCGCACACCGCCCCCGCCACGCTGTCCGCGCCGCCGGAGATGAACTTCGTGAGGCTGTGCACCACGATGTCGGCGCCCAGCTGCGCCGGCGCGAAGATCAGCGGCGAGAAGGTGTTGTCGACGACCAGCAGCGCGCCGTGGCGGTGCGCGATCTCCGCCAGCTTGGGCAGATCGGCGACGACCAGCGTCGGGTTCGCCAGCGTCTCGACGTAGAGCAGCCTGGTGCGCGGCGTGAACGCGGCCTCGATCTCGGCGAAGTTGGTCACATCAACGAACGTCGCCGTGATGCCGGCCTTCTTGGGCAGGTAGCGGGAGAAGAGCGCGAACGTGCCGCCGTAGATGGCGCGCGAGACCACCGCGTGATCGCCCGTGTCGCACAACTGCAAGGCAATGCCGCTGATGGCGCCCATGCCGCTCGCGGTGCAGTGCGCGGCTTCGGTGCCTTCCATCGCCGCCAACATGCGGGCGAAATGGATGACGGTCGGGTTGTAGTGGCGGCCGTAGAGGTAGCAGCCCTGCTCGGGCGTCGCGGCGCCGTGGAACAGCTCCGGCATCTTGTCCGCGCGCATCACGGTGAAGGTCACGCTCGACTCGATCGACGCATTGACGCCGCCGTGTTCGCCGAACTCGTGGCGCGCCTTGGCGAGGGACTCGATGGGGTTGAAGCGGGTCATGGTTCCTCTCGTTTGCAGCGCGGCGGATGTGTGGCGCGCCGTGCAGCCTACGCCGGTGAGCGGGCAGCGCCAAGCTGCGCGCCCTCGACGCTCTCCACTGCCGCGGTGTACCCTGGCGCGCTGGAGGCCACCCTGACCACGCTGTTCATCATCCTCTTGCTCGTCGTCGTGCACGGCGTCTTCGCCGGCGCGGAGATCGCCATCATCACGATGCGCAAGACCCGCCTGCGCGAGCTGGTCGAGGAAGGCAGCACCCGCGCGCGCGCCGTGCTCGACCTGCGCGCCCATCCGGAGCGCTTCCTGGCCACCGTGCAGGTCGGCGTCACGGTGCTGAGCGAGGCGGCGGCGGCATTGGGCGGCGCGGCGATTGCGCCCAAGCTGCGCCAATTCTTCGAGACGGTGCCCGCGCTGCGCTCGCACGCCGAGAACCTCGCGCTGATCCTGGTCGTCGCCGCGGTCGCCTACCTGTCGCTGGTGCTGGGCGAGCTGGTGCCGAAGTCGCTGGCGCTGCGCTCCGCCGAGACGTACGCGCTGCTGATCGCCACGCCGATGCGCCTGGTGTCCTGGGCGACGCGGCCGCTGGCCTGGCTGCTGACCGCAAGCTCCAACCTCGTCTTGAAGCCCTTTGGCGATCGCACCAACTTCATGGAAGCGCGCGTCTCTGCGGAAGAACTGCAGCAGCTGGTCGACGAGGCCACCAAGACCGGCGCCATCGACACGCACTCGGGCGAAATTGCCTCGCGCGCGCTCGAGTTTTCCGACCTGACGGCCGACGCCGTGATGGTGCCGCGCAACCGCGTGACGGCCATCGACAAGGACGCGAGCGAGGCCGACATCCGCCGCCTGATGCTGGACTCGCCGGAGACGCGCTGGCCGGTCTACGAAGAAAGCCTGGACAAAATCGTCGGGTACATCACGGCGCGCGACGTCCTGGCGCGCATCCTCGGCGGGCTGCCGCTGCTCATCGACGCCCTGAAGCGCCCGGCGCACTTCGTGCCGTGGAACATGCGCGCGGCGGACGTGCTGCGCGACATGCAGCGCCACCAGATCCAATTGGCGGTCGTGGTCGACGAGCACGGCGGCACCGAAGGCCTGTTGACGCTGGAGGATCTGGTCGAGGAGCTGGTCGGCGACATCCTCGGCGAGCACGAGTCGCGCGAGGAGCACATCCACCACGAAGCCGAAGGGTTGGCGCTGGTGCGCGGCGCGACGCCGATCCGCGACGTGAACCGCGCGCTGGGGCTGGATTTGCCGGAAAACGAGGGCTGGTCGACGCTGGGCGGGCTGTGCACGGCGCTGGCGGGCGGGATTCCGCGCAAGGGCGACCGGTTGGTCGGCGAGGATGGCGTGATCTTCGAGATCGTGTCGGCGACGCCGCGGGCTGTGGTGATGGTGCGGATCGTGGTGCCGGAGGTCGAAGAGGGTGGGGCTGGGATCTGAGGAGCTGACCGCTCGGTTGGATCTGGAGAAACCAGCTCCTCGGGGGCGTTCCGCC
>CAIXAA010000297.1 GCA_903917305.1 uncultured Myxococcales bacterium
CACCCGGGTTGTGCGAAAGTGCCATCGGCCGCGAGCTTTGCGCTGACCGCGCCATCGAAGACCAGCGCGCCGCTCTTGTCGATCAGCGGCGCGATCCAGGCCAGGGAATTGACCGAGAGATCGATGCTGGCCTGTACCGGCGAATCGCCGGCGATGCCCCAGCGGTCATCGCGGCGCGAGAGCATGGCCTGTCCGTCCGCCTCGAGTCTGCCCAGATGGCTGCCGACGGCTTCCACCTTGGCACGCAGCCGGTTATTCACCGCCGTCACATCCATGGCCAGGCGGCTGAGACCCAGGTGCGCCAGCGGTGCGCCGGAAAGCGACAGATCCCCGCCTTCGCGCCATAGCGCGACATGGCCATCGACCCGCGCTCCGGCAGAGAACTGCCACTCGCCTGCAGCCGTAAGATCGGTGGCGATTCCGCCAGCCTCATCGGTCAAGCCCTGCAGATAGGCGACCGGGAAGCCCTGGAACCGGCCGCGGCTGGAGATCCGGCCGGCATCGTAGGCCATCTCGTCCAGGACCAGATGGGCGCCGAGGAAGTCGAGCCGCGCACCGGTCAGCGAAAAGTGGTCCCGGCCCAGTTCCAGTCCTGCCGGCGCATTGAGGACAAGCGGATGGCGCCCGCGGTTCGTCAGGCTCGCGATTCGACCCGACCAGCCGGAATCATCCCGCCAGCCTCCGTCAAGTCGTCCCGCCAGATCGACATCGGCACTGCTGGCCCGGATTTGCAGGCTGTGCCGGCTCCGCGATCCTTGCGCAGTCACGCTGGCCCGCTCGAGGTGCAGCGGCGGCGAGGCCAGTCCTTGCAAGCTGAGATCCAGGGCGAGCGGCCCGTCCAGACCCCGGTCCAGGCGGCCGCTGGCCTGGAGCTTGGCGATGCGATAGACCTTGCGCCAGGAGAGATTGCTGATTTGCGTCTCGAACTTTCCCGACGGAGCGGATAACGACCCCTCCAGCGTGGCCGTGGCGTGCGCCCGCCCGGCCAGTTCAGGCGCCAGCAGGGCCAGCTGGTCGGCTTCGATCCGGATCGCGAGACGATCGCCCGCTCTGCCCAGGGCGCCGTTGAGCGCCAAGCGGTTGCCGGCCAGACGCAGATTGAGGTCGCTGTCCCACAGGCGCGTGGCCGATGCGCTCAGCCTGCCCTGTCCGGAAAGCGCTTGATGGCGGAACTGGCTGTCAGCGATGGCGAAGTTCAGCGTGGCCTGCGCCTGCGCCGCAAGCTGCCCCGTGCCGGTGAACGAGGCATTCACCCGCGCCGCCGGATAATCGCCGAGCGCAGCCGGATCGAAGCCCTGCAGCGCTCCGGCCAACCGGAAGCGCTGGAAGCGGTCCAGGTCGAGCGTGCCGTGGATCTCGAGCTTGCCCGCGCCCGACTGGAGGCTGGCCTGGTGCAGCTCGACCACACCGTCCCGATGCCGCGCATCGACGTGCAGTCGGAAGCTGCGGTCGCGCAGATCAGCAGTCAGCTGCTGGCTCCCGGCGTCGGCCTGCAGGCGCAGCTCGCCCGCCAGACTCAGGGAGCGCAGGCTGCCCTGCACGCCCCTGGGATCGAAGCCCGCGGTGCTCAGCCTGAGCTGCAGCTTCCCGCCATCGACCTGTCCTTCGCCCCGGAACTGACCGGCCCCGGCAAAATCCAGCCGGATGGCGCGCAGATCGAGGTGCTCCAGGGTGCCCGCAAAGCTGGCCGCCATTTGACTCAGGGGCAGGCGCGCGCCATCCCAGGTGCCGGGCAGATCGTTGCGGACCAGGAGGCTGCCTTCCAGGCGCCCCTTGCCCTGCCCGGCCACGGCAACATCGGCGCTGAAATCGGCATGGGGCAAGCCCTTGGCGAACAGCGCGGGGTCCAGCTTGTCCGCCTTGATCCGGGCTTCGAGCAGCGGATTTTGCTCGAAGGGCGCGAGCCGGGCCGCAAGCGTTGCCTGCCCGCCCAAGCCATGGGCCTTGGCGCTCAAGAGGAGTTGCGCCAGGTTTCCCGACGCCGTCACGGCCAGGCGATAGGGCAGGCCTTCGCTCTGCCGCAGGGTGGCATGGGCCGATAGCGGGAAGGGCCGCGTATCGCCCAGCACCATGTCGGCCCGGGCGCTCGCCCACGCGCTGGTCATGCTGCGCAGAGTCAGCGCGTAGCTGTCGGCTCGCTTCTCGATGCCCAGATCGATGTCGCTGAAAACGTCCGCCCTGCCGCCAGCATCGAGCACGACACGCCCGACCGTCACGGTCGGCAGCGAAAAGGTGAAGGGCAAGGCCAGGGTCTCCGGCAAGCGGGCAGGTTCCGCCGCGGGTTTGCCGACAATGATCCGCAGTTCCTGCAGGGACAGGCGCTCGACCCGGAGGTCCCGCCCGAGCAGGGACAGGGGTGCCCACTCCAGGCTCGCCTGCTTCAACTCGAAGCGCTGCCCCTCCGTTTGAAAACTGGCTGCGCCGATCTTCAGCGTGCCGTACAGGGAACCCTGCACGTCGCTGAGCGTAAGCCGGCCTTCGCTCAGCCGTTCCGCCTGCCGGGCGGCCCAGCGCAAGGCCGGTTCCGTCCCCAACAGCCAGAGCAGGGCGCCGACCAGGACAGCCAGGGCGAACAGGATGCGCAGCAGATGGGAGCCGGACTTCTTGAGGCGCCTGGAGGCCATCAGAAGGCGAAGCCGACCGAGAAGTGCAGGCGCAGTTTCCGCGTTGCCTGGCCATAGGCGACGTCCAGGGCCAGGGGGCCGACCGGACTCTTCCAGCGCGCGCCCAAGCCGTAGCCATAGACGGGATTGAGCGCAGCGGGGGAATCCGCGGCATTGCCGGCATCGACGAACACAGCCGAGCCCCACTGGGCCGACAGCCAATGAACGTATTCAGCGCTGGCAACGGCCAGATAGCGGCCGCCCACGATCGCACCGGCTTGGGTCAGGCCGAGGCTCTGGTAAGCGTAGCCGCGCACCGTCTGATCGCCGCCGGTGCGAAACAGGAAGTCGGCGGGAATGCCGTTGCGGCTGACGGCGGCGACCGCCCCCAGTTCGCCGCGCAAGATCAGCTGGCCGCGCCGGCCCAGGGGGTGGAAATACACGGCCCGGCCGTAGCCGCGGAGGAAGTTCTGATCCGACAGGACGGCGCGCGCAGCCACGTTCGCCTGGAGGTTCACGAGATAGCCCAGGCTCGGATCGAGCAGACGGTCGACCTTGCGCAGGGTCCAGGAATAGGACGGGCTCAGCGCCGCCGCCCGGGTACCGGGTATTCCGCCGACATCCTGGCTTTCCGTCAGGTAAGTCAGGCCATAGCTGGTCTCGGTCTTGCCGCTGACGAAGCTGCGCTTCGGCCCCATGGCCAGCTTCCGGGTCACCGTGCCGGCGATGTCGGTGCGCTCGACCTGGGCATTGAGGCTGTCGCGGTAGCCCTTCCCGTCCGCCGGGAACTGCAGGTCGCCGCTCAGCGACTGGCTCGCCCGGTCGAGCTTGAGCGCCCCGCCCAGGCGCCAGGCGCGATCGAGAAAGTCGATATCGTGATAATCGATCTGGCCCCGCGCGCCCGTGTCGGTGCTGGCGCCAATACCGAAACCCAGTTTCCGCGAAGGATTTTCCGTTACCGTGACCTGCACCGGCACGCCGAGCGGATCTGCCGATTCCGTGTCGATGCCGACCGCGGCGGCGGCAAAGTAGGGACTGTCCTGCAGCCTCGACTGCAACTCCAGCA
>CAIXAA010000298.1 GCA_903917305.1 uncultured Myxococcales bacterium
ATGTTCGAGATCTTCCGCGAGGAAGTGGAGCTTTCGCTGGGAGCGGAGGGCTTTGCGCGCCTCGCTGCCGCAGCGGGATCCGGCTCGGGTTCCGGATCCGGTTCGGGCTCCGGTTCCGGTTCGGGTCCCAGTTCGGGTCCCGGCTCCGGTTCCGTCTAGCGATCGCTGCCGGTCAGCGCCTTCGCGAGCCGCAGCAAATCCTCCGGCGGCTGGGCGAGTTCGCGGTCCTCGATGTGCGACACTGCCCTGGCCCCACAGACGGCATTGAGCAGCAGCGCCCAACGCACTTGCACGACATCCTCTTTGCCCAAAGGCAGCTCCACGATGGCCGGGATGGCTTCGCGCACCTGCGCCAGCGTCGTTCCCCACACGGGTGCAGCCTCCGGGCCCGGCGTGGCGATGCGCCCGTCTTGCAGGCCGCACAGAAGGCTGGCCGTGCTCGCCTCCGCGATCAGGCCGGATGTACTGCACAAAAGCACGTCGTCGGCGCCCAGCGCTCGCGCCCGGTCGCGCCAGGCGAGGTCTTCCGCGATGCCCAGCCGCTTGCAGCCCGCCAGCAGCGACGCGGGGTTGCGGATGTCGCCGCCGAGCACGACACGGGCCGGTGCCGGATCGCGCTCCGCGGCGCTCAGCGGACGGGCCTCGACCAGCAGCGACGTTCCGTCCTTGGCTTGCAGATTCTCGAACAAGGTCAGGCGCATTCGCAGCGGCTCGGCCGGATGCATCACCGCCACGGCGCGCACGGCGTCCGCCAGCGCGGCCTCGGTCGGCAGGGCCAGACGCCACGCCTGCGCGCCGCGGCGGCAGCGTTCCACGTGAAAAGACCAGCCTTTCGGCAACTGGCCGTGCCAGAGGAACGTCTCGTAGACGCCGCGCGCGCTCCACAGCCCCGCCAAGGGCGCGCTCACCGGCTGACCATCCAAGTGCGCGATCATGCAGGGACTCCTGCGCCCATGGCGCCCAATAGCCGCAGCGCCGATCGCGCCTTCCAGCAGAGTTCCAGCCATTCGCGCCGCGGCTCGGAGTCCGCGACGATGCCTGCGCCGACGCTCAACTCCGCACGATGACTGCGCAACACCAGCTGGCGGATGCCGACGGACAGGTCGGCGCGGCCGTCCGGCAGCCAAAGCCCCGCCGTCCCGCAGTACGGCCCGCGGCGCCGCCGCTCCAGTTGGGCAATCACGCGCATCGCCTGCACTTTCGGGCAGCCGGTGACCGAGGCCGGCGGCAGCGTCGCCGCGAGCCACTGGGCGGTCGCCGCCGGATCCTCAAGCATCGCCTGCACTTCGCTCTCCAGGTGCCACACGGTCGCATACGGCACGCACTCCAGCAGCGTCGGCACGGTCACCGATCCGCGCCGCGAAGCCCGGCGCAGGTCATTGCGCACCATGTCGACGATCATCGTGTTCTCGGCACATTCCTTTTCAGACGCGCGCAGTTGCAACGCACGTTCGCGGTCCTGGACCGAGTCGGGATCGCGCGGCGCCGTGCCCTTGATCGGCCGCGACCGCACGCGGCCGCCTTCGACGGTCAAGAAGCGCTCCATGGAGCCGGAGAGCAGCGCATAGCCATCCCCTCGAAGATACATGCCAAAAGGAACGGGCTGCGCTTCCTGCAGGGCCGCCAGCAGCCAGAGCGGCGCCAGATCGCGCAGATCGGCCGTCGCGACGTCGGCTTGGAGGCTCAGGTTGACCTGGTAGATCTCGCCGGCGGCAATCCGCTGCAATGCATCGGCAACGGCCGCCTCGAACGCGGGCTGCTGACAGGAGAGCGACGGCGGCAACTGCAGTTCCACCCCGAGCGGCTGGGCCTGCGGCAAGGCGCAAGGCTGCAGATCGGCGGGATGGAAGGCGACAACCTCCAGATCCGGCAGTGGATCGTCCTGGGGCCCGGGCGGCAGGCCTTCGAGCGCGGCGCCGATCTCGTAGCCGACAAAGCCCGCCACGGCGAGCCCTTGGCGCAGCCACGCTTC
>CAIXAA010000299.1 GCA_903917305.1 uncultured Myxococcales bacterium
CGTTCGCGAATGACCACCGCATCGGCCACCTCCTGGCCGCGCAGTAGATCATTTCAGGATCTGGCTGTCGATCCCTTGAGTTGGGTGAACTGAGGGCGTTTCGCGGATCGGTGTTCTAGCAAGCGGCAGCAGGGCTGGAGCTGCCCGGCGCGCCGAGACGGCCGCGCGGCAACCTCGCCTAGCCCGCGGACTTCTCGAAGCGCTTGCGATCGCTCTGCGTCAGGTACCGCTTGCGCAGCCGCAGCGACTTGGGCGTGACTTCCACCAGCTCGTCGCCGTCGATGAACTCCAGCGCCTCTTCCAAGCTCATGCGCTTGGCCGGCACCAGCAACAGCTTCTCGTCCGCACCCGCCGAGCGGATGTTCGTCAGCTTCTTCTCGCGACCCGGGTTGATCGTCAGGTCGTTGTCGCGGTTGTGCATGCCGACGATCTGGCCCTCGTAGCACTCCGCCGTCGGTCCGACGAAGAACTGCCCGCGATCCTGCAGGTTGAAGATGCCGTACGGCGTCGTCGTGCAGGGCTCCAGGTTGATGAGCACGCCGTTCTGCCGGCGCCGGATCTCGCCGCGCCACGGACCGTACTCCGCGAATACGTGGTAGATGACGCCGGTGCCGCGCGTGTCGGTCATGTACTGCGAGCGGTAGCCGATGAGGCCGCGCGAGGGCACGCGGAACTCGAGCCGCACCATGCCGTCATCGCCGACGACCATCTGGCGCAGATCGCCGCCACGCTGCGCGAGCTTGTCGATGACGATGCCCGAGTAGGGCTCGCCGCACTCCGCGACGACGTCTTCGTACGGCTCCAGCTTGTGGTTCTTCTCGTCGTGCTTGACGATCACGCGCGGCTGGCTGACCTGCAGTTCGTAGCCTTCGCGGCGCATCGTCTCGATCAGGATCGACAGGCTCAGCGTGCCGCGGCCCGACACCTGCATCACATCCGGCTTGTCCGTCTCTTCGACGCGCAGCGAGACGTTGTGCTCCAGTTCCTTCATCAAGCGATCGCGGATGTGGCGCGTGGTGACGTACTTGCCCTCGCGACCGGCGAACGGCGAGTTGTTGACGATGAAGTCCATCGACAGCGTCGGCTCGTCGACAGGAATCGCGGGCAACGGCTCGATACACGACTCCGGGCACAGCGTCTCGCCGACGGTCACGTCGCCGACACCGGACAATGCCACGATATCGCCCGCATAGGCCTCGTCGATGTCGACGCGCTCCGTGCCGGAGAAGGCCATGAGCTTCTGGATGCGGATCGGCGCCGTCGTGCCGTCGAGGCGGACCTGCACCATGCGATCGCCGCGCGCGACCTTGCCACGGTAGATGCGGCCGATGGCGATGCGGCCAAGGAAGTCATTGCGATCCAACGTCGCGACCTGCAGCTGCGCCGGCGCGTCGATCGGGAACTCACAGGGCGGCACGAATTCCAGGATCAAGTCCATCAGTGGCGAGAGATCGCGCACCATCGGGGCCGCACCCTCGACCGCGACGGCATGGGCCAGATCCGGCTCGCGCACGGCGAAGCCCGCACGGCCACTGGCGTAGATCACGGGGAAGTCGAGCTGCTCCGGCGTCGCCTCGAGGTTGACGAACAGGTCGAACACCGCATCGAGCACGCGGTCCAGCTGACGATCCGGGCGATCGACCTTGTTGATCACGACGATGGGCTTCAAACCCAAAGCCAGCGACTTCTTGAGGACAAAGCGCGTCTGGGGCATGGGCCCTTCGCAGGCATCCACCAGCAGCAGCACGCAGTCGACCATGCGCAGGATGCGCTCGACCTCGCCGCCAAAGTCGGCGTGACCGGGCGTGTCGACGATGTTGATCGTCTGGTCGCGCCACTGCACCGCCGTGTTCTTGGCGAGGATGGTGATGCCGCGCTCGCGCTCCAGGTCGTTGGAGTCCATCACGCGCTCGCGGGCGAGGCCGCCGCGCCCCACCGCGCCGCACTGCTGCAGGATCTGGTCGATCAACGTCGTCTTGCCGTGGTCGACGTGGGCGATGATGCCAAGATTGCGGACACGCTGCATGATAGGGCTTTTCCTCAGGATTCGATGGCAGGCACCGGGACGCGGCGCGGGTGCCCGGTTGCGGGGCGCAAGAGGGTGCCACATCCGGCGGCCGGCCGCCAAGGGGCATTCAGGTTTTCGCGGTGGAATCCGACGCTACGGGCGCGGGCCTACTCGCACACGCACTGCCGCGGCACCTTGGTGCGGTGCACCCGGCAGCGCTCGCGCGTGACGTCGCAGCGCGCCTCCAGGGCCATGACCCGCGGATAGCGCTTGGCGACATTGCACACGTTTGCCGACAGATGGCAGCTCTCCGCGGAGCGGTTGCACATCTCGAAGCACAGATCGAGCGGGTTGTCCGCCTGCGACACGGACGCGATCTGGTAGCCGATCTGCATCTGGCGGTTGGTGGCGATGTCCACCTCGAGGCGGTCGGCCTCCTTGATCGAGGGCTCCTGGACGAGGCCCACCGAGTCGCCGGCACAGGCCACGGCCCAGGTCAGCGCGCTCCAGCAGAGCGCCACGCCGATGCCGCGCGCCAGCCGAATGCCGCGCGATCCCGATGCTACTGCCATGTCGTTATTGCGGTGGTCCACGGCGCAAGTGTATGTCTCCTGCCCTCGCACGGCAAGGAGGGGCGCCGCACGGGGCGGTGGCGTGGACGCCTTGCGGCCGGGGGCTTGCACATCCGGCGCCAAGGACCGATCATCGGCGGTCGCCTCCGAGGTTGCGGGTTTTGCACACCTCCGCCTCTTCGCCTCTTGTCCCCAACCAGCGCACGCCCCGAGGCGCTGCGCCGGCGTCGGCTTGGAGCCGCTCTCATGTCTGAAATCCTCACTGTCGTCGACCTGTTCGAGAGGGCCGCTGCCGAGCGGCCGCACCGCGCCATGCTGCGCTCGCGCATCGGCGGGTCCTGGCAATCGCTGACCTTCGCGCAATGGCGCGAGATGAGCGCCGCGTGGGCCAAGGGCCTGATCGCCCTGGGACACCAGCCCGGCGACCGCGTGCTGCTGATCAGCAACACCTGCCGCGAATGGGCGATTGCCGACATGGCCATCCTCCTTGCCGGCGGCGTGACGGTGCCGGTCTACCAGTCGAGCCTCGCGGAGGAGACGCGCTACATCGCCAGCGACAGCGGCGCGCGCTTTGCCATCGTCGAAGATCCCACGCAGATCGAGAAGCTGCTCGTGCACCGCGCGGAGCTGCCTGGTCTGGAGAAGGTGATCTACTTCAAGGATCTCGCCGAGCTGGAGCGCCAGGACGCCCAAGGCCGCCGCCGCGTCGCCCTGGCCGACATTCCGCGCTCCGACGTCGAAGGCTGGCTGCTGGACACGGCAGCGCTGACGGCGGCGGGTCGCGACGCCAGCGAGGACATCCTGCGGCAGCGCGCCGCCGGCGTCACTCCGAACCAAGCCGCGACGATTGTTTACACTTCCGGCACGACGGGTCGCCCCAAAGGCGTGGTGCTCAGCCACGAAGCGC
>CAIXAA010000300.1 GCA_903917305.1 uncultured Myxococcales bacterium
CAAGGTCGAACGCCGGTGGCCGATCGCCTCGTCCAGCTCGCGCACCAGCGTCGGGCGCTGCCAAGGCTGCTCGCTGTGGCACCAATCGCGCTTCGAGTCGGAGTGCACCGGACACGGCCCGCGGCCCATGCACGGCGCCAGCACCGCCAGGCCGGTCGCCGCCAGCAGGTGCTCCCGCACCTCGATCAACGTATGCGAACCGGTCCGCGTCGCCGGTTCGACCATCAGCGCCGCGCCGCCCGGCGCCAGGTGGCGCGCCAGCAGCTTCTCGACGAACTCCGAGGGCGATTGCCGCTTCTTGCCGCCAATCGCCCATTCATTCAGGACATTCGCCATCAGGATCAGATCAAACGGTTCACGCAGCGCCTGCAGCACGCGGCCTTCGCGCAGGTTTCCGTCGACCAGCCGCACCGATGCCTCCGGGCGCACGGCCTGCAGCAGCGCGCGACCGTCCTCCAGCACCGGCAGCACGCTGTCCACGGCCGTCACGTCCAGGTGCACCGCCGGATCCAGCGCCATCGCCACCGCCAGCGACGCCGTCAGCGGTCCTGCACCCAAATCCAGGACGCGCAACACCTTCTCCGGCGTCCGCGGCAGCCCCGCCTGGCGCAAGGCCGTCGCCACCGTCGCCACGCCCGTCGCGATGAAATACAGCAGGTACGCGCCGCGGTAGCGCGGCTGGGTCAGGTACGCAGGCGGCAAGGCATGACGATCACTGGTGAACATCGCGGACAGGTCGTTGAGGGCATCGCGGTGCACCGTATGCAGCGGCACGCGCTGGCCGCGAAAACGTTGGGGCGTGTAGCGCTCCTGCACGCGCACCGCCACAAGGTTGCACAACGTCTCGAGATCAGGCACCGGCGCCGGAATCGATGTCAGAATCTGCGGTTGCACCGTCATCCGTGTCCCTCGCCCAAGCTTGTCACGGCAACCAGCGGCCCTTCCGGCACGCAGTCGCCGCTCAAGTCTACCACGGCGGCGATGTGCCAACCGGTTTCGCCTTCGACATTGCACAGCGACTGCGTCAGTTCCCAGATGCCGCGACCGATCTCGGTCACGCGCGTCTTGTCGACGAGGCGCGCGGCGTGGTTGAAGACCAGCGCGCCGTGCTCCGCCTCGAACGCGGCGAGCGCCGCCTCCCAGCGTTCCGGCGGCCAGTGGTCTTCTTCATCGAAGCGCACCGAAGCCGTCGCCTCCGCGAAGTCCTTGGCCGCCAGCGCCGCCACCAACCGGTGCACCTCCGCGCGCAGGCGCGCCAGGAACGCCCGCTTGTCGCGCGTCAAATCGATAGGCCGCACCCTGACTTCCAGCTCCTCCACCTCGGTCGCCACGCCGCCGTGCAGCCGCTCCCAGGCTTCGACCAGCGAACTGTCGACGCGCGCCAGCGTCGCCCGCAGCCAGCCGATGAGGTCCACCAGCTCGTCCGTATGCAGCAATTCCGGTACGTTCTGCACCAGCGTCTTGTAGACCTGCGTCAAGTAGCGCAGCAGCACGCCTTCGGTCGCTTGCAGGCTATATTCGCGAATGTACTCGTCAAAACTGCAGTAGCGCTCCGCCATCTCGCGCACCACCGACTTCGGGCGGATCGTCTCGTGCTCCAGCCAGGGGTGCTTGGTCGTGAAGATCTCAAACTGATCGTAGATCCACTCCGCCATCGGCTTGGGCCAGGTCACGCGCTCCAGCTCGGTCATCCGCTCTTCGTACGGCACGCCGTCGGCCTTCAAGTCCGCAATCAACAGTGTC
>CAIXAA010000301.1 GCA_903917305.1 uncultured Myxococcales bacterium
CGGGTCTGGCCGCGTGCCGGAAGATCCGGTGCGAGCCGGTCTGACGCACTTCACGCCAGCCGCCCTCTCGGAGCAGCTTGATCGTTTCGCTGGCCGTGAACCGCTCCCGCCCAGGACTCTTGTGATCATGGGATGTTCCCTGCTCGGCGGGCACCCTTGAACGTCGAGCGCCTCTTGGAACCCCTTTCCCTGTGCCGGGCGTCCCCACCAGGACGACGTTGTGACCGCCAGCTGCGGCCACTTCGAGCGCGCGCTTGGCCAGGGCGTGGCCGCGCACGTCCGACCAGCAGATCGACGTCCGCAGCGCCGGCTGGGCCGCCGCTTCGGGCACGGCGGGCCAATCGCGGCCGCCGCGCAACAGTTCGACGACCTCGCCCAGGTCGACGCACGGCCGCACCTCGATGCCGCCCACCGCTTGCGCCTCGCAGGCATTGCCCGCTGGACACAGGATCCCGCGCAGCCCGAGGTTGCGCGCCATTTCCGCAACGGCCAGCACGCCAGGCACGGAGCGCACGCTGCCCGTCAGCGCCAGTTCGCCAATGACGACCCACTCCTGCAGCGCCTCATGCGGCAGGACACCCGAAGCGGCCAGCACCGCCAGCGCCACGGGCAGGTCGTAGCAGGTGCCCTCCTTGCGCAAATCCGCCGGGGCCAGGTTGACGATCACGCGCGTCTTGGGGAACGGCAACTCCGCGTGCCGGATGGCACTTCGCACGCGCACGCGGGCCTCGCGCACGGACAGCTCCGGCAGGCCGACCGTGTCGAACGACGGGAAGCCGCCCGAAACGTCGCACTCGACCTCCACGGGCCGCGCATCCACTCCGGCCAGCGCCGCACTCAAGACCTTGGCCAACATGCCTGCCCCCAAAGCGCCGCACCGCAGCGCGCTCGGGCGTGGCTTGTGCAGGCTCCGTGCCAAGCAGGAAATCGCGTCGTTTCGCTGGATTGGTGCAGAGCGGCAGGTCTCGGTCCGGTCTCGGTCGCAGTCTCACCGAGACCTGACGCCACGGGGGCAAAATCGCGCGCAGTTGCAACGTCCTTTGCTTGAATTCTCCGGCTTTGCTACATTCGCGCAGCTTGCCTTTGGCAGAGGTCGCCCTATGGTTCACCGGAATTTCGAGCCGCACCGCATGTCAACATCGCGGTGGGCAGCGCGCGCGATGGCATTGTGCTGCTTGGGCCTTTGCCTCTTGAGCCTGTCCGGCTGCCTCGACCTTCTGAAACCACGCCAGCGCCGCTTCGGGTCGACCTGCGGCGTGGCCGCGGAATGCGAAGGCGGCGTCTGCTACCACGGCCACTGCACGACGTCCTGCAAGAGCGGAGCCCAGTGCGGCAGCGGCGTGTGCCTGGACAGCGTCTGCCAGCAATCGGACGACGACTACGACCTGGACGGCTTGAGCAACGCCTATGAAGTCAAATGGAAACTGGACCCGGCCAACCCCGACACGGACGGCGACGGCATCCCCGACGGCGTGGAAATCGGCCCGGACCCCGCACATCCGAAGGACTCCAACGGCGACGGCATCATCGACGCGCTGCAGTCCAACACGGCAGACGCGGACGGCGACTGCATCGCCGATGCCTTCGACAAGTTGCCGGGCAAGCCGGACCCGCTGCCCGCCTCCGACAAGATCTGCCCGTTCGGGGTGTGCAAAGACAACCTCTCGCAAATCAAGGTCGTTTGCGGCACTGGCCCGGCAACGAACGCCGGCGCGCTGGTCGGCTGCCCGAAATGCCAGTGCGACGGCGCGGCAGTGCCCGATTGGCAGGTGACCGAGACGTTCTGCGACGGCAAGGACAACGACTGCGACGGCAAGACCGACAAAGGCTTGACGTACAACGGCTTGCCTCTTGGCGCGCCTTGCGTTGCCGCCCACGGAGCGTGCCAGGGCTTGACCGTCGCCGGACCGACCAAGGGCGTGGTGGAGTGCGGCACCGACAAGGCCACGACGTGCTCCACCGCGGCGAACGGCTCGAAAAGCCTGGCTAAACCTGAAGTGTGCAACCTCGTCGACGATGACTGCGACGGCGTGACCGACAACGGTTTTGCCTTGAATGGCCAGGCCGTCGGGCAACCTTGCGGCACGTGCACGTTCTCCGGCGCGACCTGCCAGAGCGGCGCGCCAGCGAATCCGGCGGTGGTCACCTGCACGGCCGACGGCACGGCAGCGTTGTGCTCCGGCATTCCATTTGCCTCAGGATTCGACCAGTTGACGACTGGCGCCCCGCAAACGCACCTGGCTTGGAGCGCGGCCGTCTCGCCGACCTGGAAGCGCGTCGTCTCCTACGGCGGCCAGGTTCCGGGCGCCTATGGCGCCGTCGATCGCGACGATCAATGGACATTGGATGTGTCCGAGGCCGGAAAGGCCATCAGCAAGGCCGCCAATTGGCAGCGCCTCAACGGAATGCTGCCCGGGCGGCGCAGCAAGTCCGCACTGTTCTGGGACGGCAACAATGACCGCATGGTCCTGCTCGGCGGCGAGGTCGATGGCCAGCCGGACGCCGAGGTCAAGCAGTTCAATGCGCAGGGCGAATGGCAGGATCTGTCGGCGCTACCGCAGTCGGACGCGGCGTTCGTCGCGCAGCTGACCACGACCAATGCGATGCCGATCGCGGATCCGCAGGCGAGCGCGCACGCGGTGGCCGTGACGATGGGCGCGGGCGCCACCGGGCTGATCGCCTTCCTGCCAGGGGATCCGACGCCGGTCTGGAGCGCGGCCCAAGGCGGCAAGTCCTGGCAACAAATCTATGATCCGACGGGTTCGCTGGGTGGCGAGGTGGCGTGCGTCGCACCCGCGCCGACGGGAACCTACGCGGTCGCCCTGACGCAGACCGGTGCGGTGTTCCGCCTGCAGGTGTCCGCCGACGGCAGCCAGATCGAGGCGACGCCTCTCACCGTGTCCGGCACCTCGCCAGCCCTCTTCGCGCCGCAATGCGCCCATGATGGCTTGCTTTTCCACGTGTTTGGCGGGTACGACGCGGCCAGGAACGACGGCGGCTACCGCACCGGCGCCTTGTCCGGCGACCCCTCGGCACCGACCGGCATCGTGTTTGCCCCGGCCACGGATCCGACCGGCACCGATGCGGCGATGCAGCGCGCGGGCGGCTTTGCCGCGTGGAATGCTGCGCAGGGACTGGTCTTTGGCGGCGGCGTGCGCTTCGAAGGACCCGCCGGGCAGCCACACGCCGTGCCGCGCAGCGATGTCTGGGCAGTGGTCGGCCAGTCTCCGCCGCAACGCCTCGATGCGCCCGCGCCCGAAGGCCGCATCGGCCAGGCCAGCGGCTGGTCCAAGAGCCACAAGGCCTTCTGCATCGCCGGCGGCTTGACGCTCAGCGTGCCGACGGCGCCTGGTCTGCCCGTCTTCGGCACGCCGGCCACGGACGCGTGGTGCATGGACGCGACGGGGACATGGCAGAGACTGTCCAGCCCGATCAAGCCCTTTGCCTTTGGCATGGCGGCCATCGACGCCAAGGGCGATCGCTTCGTGCTCGCGGGCGGCCTCGATCTGGCCGAGGGCCAGACGCTGACGGACATCGGCCGCCTGTGGGCTGGCGACCTGACGCAGAACGGCGTTCACGACGCCGCGTGGCACCCGACCGCCGCCGTGCAGACCATCGCGCTGGCGACCGGCGACGTGACCGCGCAAGCGCCGATGCCGAGCAAGGCGGCGACGGTCGCACCGGCGGCGGCGCTGGATCCCGTGCGCAACCGCCTGATCTGGTTTGGTGGTTTCAATGCGAACCAGGAGACGCAGAACTTCTTCGCGCTGCAGTTGGACACGCTGGCGTTCGTCGATCTGCACCCGGATCCCATCGGTGCCAGCGAGAACGTGCCGCAACCGCGCTACGGCGCCCTGGCGCTCTACGATCCGTACCGCGATGTCTTTGCCTTGAAGGACGGCTTCATTCGCACGTTCAGCAACGGCAAGCCCGGCACCGTCGGCATCGACGGCTTCCCGGGCGGCGACGATCCGTGCTACGGCGCCCTCTACGGCTCCTTGTGGGCGGCCACCACCGGCGTGGCCCCGCTCAAGCCCACCTTCCAGGCCTTCCCCGTGCCGAATTTTGCCGAGTCGAATCCGGTGGGGCAGCCGCTGTTGCGGGCCTACTTCACAGGGCCGGCCTTCCTCCCGGTGCTCTACGACGCGCTCGGCGGTCACGGTTGGCTCGCGGTGCCGCAGTCCAACATCAAAGGCCAGTTCTACGCGTCCAACGTCTGCACGGTCATTCCGGACCAGGTGGCGTACGCGACAACGGATGTGCAATTGACCCTTGATATCGGCAGTTGCGGTCCGGCCCAGCCGGTCGCCGCCTCCGTCAAGACGACCGCGTTGCAGAACACGCCCACCACGCTCCTGATGGCGGCCGCCGCCTACATCGAGGCAGACCGCCGCAGCCTCCTGTGGGGCGGCCTCGACCAGGACTACACGCCGTCGGCTGTCAGCTGGCGCCTCGATCAGGGCTGCAAATGAGACCCACGATGGTTCCCTTGGCTTCCGCCGGCCAGCCGGTCCCGGTGCGCCCGCTGGCGTGGCCGGTTGTCGAGATGCTGGTGGCGACGCTGCGCAAGCTCGCGCACGATCTCACCAATTCCATGGTGGCAGGCGTGTCGATGGTCGATCTGACGCTGCTCAAGTGCAGCGAGCCCGCCGTCGCTGACAGCCTGAACCGCCTGCGTTCCCAGCTGCTGCGGCCGCGCGCGACGCTGGCGCGGGCGACGGCCTCGCTGCCGATGCCGTCGGCCGATCGGCCAGTGACGATCGAGGCGCTGGCGGAGAACATCGGCGCGCTCGCGGAGGCGGGCGGCATCCAACTGCTCGGCGCGATCGCCACCACGCCGTGGCCCACGGAGCGACCGAAGCAGATCGACGAAGCCCACTGGGTTCACATCCTGCACGTGCTGCTGCAGAACGCGCTCGAGGCCCACGCTGCCGCGGCGATCCAATCGGAGCCGCCCCTCGACGGCAGGCTGCCGTACGTGCGCCTGGATCTGACATCGGTGCCCGGCGGCGGATTGCGCTTGCTGGTCACGGACAACGGCGAGGGCTGCGCGGATCTGCAGGTGGCTGCGACCGGCGGCATGCGCCGCTCCGGCAACGGCCACTTGGGACTCGGGCTTGCGGTCGCTGCGGCGATCGCCGAGAGGGCCGGCGGCAAGTTGGCCATCGGCCACAACCCGCCGCGCGGAACGCTGGCGATCGCCGAGTTCCCCGGCACGATCGCCCTGGCCCGGCAAAGTTGACCGGCGCAGGTGCCTTGGCCGATACTGCACGCGATTCGGCGTTTTTCGCGGTAGCCCGCGCCGCCGTCAAGGACACCATGACCACGCAGTCTTTCGCGCTCGTCCCCTTGCGGTCCTTCGTGCTGCTGCTCGGCCTGTGCGCCCTGGCCGGCTGCATCGACGAGGTGACGGCTCCGCTGCCCGCCAATGCCAACGCGACGCGGATGCGCTCCGTGCGCGTCGACGCGGCGCAGTGCGTGTTGCAGGACGGGACGTTGGCCGCGTGTCCGGACGCGACCAAGGCGGTCGCGAACGGCCTCAAGGCTTCCGGCATGCGCGGCGTCAACGGCGCGCCCGTCGTGGCGGTGGACGTCGACAAGTCCGACCTCTACGCCGCCAACTATGGAAATCTGCACGGCTATTGGGCGCGGATTCCCGTCGGCTACGGCTGCGATTGCACGCTGCAGGGACTGTTCCCGGACGGCAACAAGTCCGAAGCAGACTCAGCCAGTTACAAGCTCGACTGCCTCACCGGCCTGATCGGCGCGGTGCGCGACGCCAATTCCGTGCCCGTGTGGACGGCTGCCTACAACCTCGGCGACGGCAAAGGCCCGAACGGAGCTGCCACCTGCACGTTCGCGAACGGCGAGCAGGCGGGCACGGCCATCACCAACCCCGCCAAGTGGGCCAAGGTCGTGCGCTACATCGCGAAGTACTACGACCGCGACCTGCCCGGTACGAAGGCGGCGCTGCCGGCGTGCAATCCGCCGCCCACCAACCCCACGAAACCTTGGGATTGCACGCCCAGCCTGTTCAACCTCGAGTTCGGCCGCGATCCCTTTGGCGCGGGCGGCTTCGCCGACACGGCGGCAGGACGGCAGCAGTGGCTCGCCGCCTACAAGGCCTTCGCCAGCGAATTGCGAGTTGAATTCCCGGTTCCCGGCAACGACGTCAACCTCATCGCGCCGTCCATCGTCTTGAAGGGCGAGGCCGCCGTGGCCGACACGACCAGCGCGACGCGCTCGCCGATCTTCGACTTCATCGACTACGTGGTGGCCGGCAAGGTGCCGCTGAGCTACCTGTCCATGGAGATCGAGGCCGCGACGCCGGTGGAGGCGCGCAAGATCGTGCTCGCCGTCACGAAGTACGCGGCCACCAAGGGCTTGAAGTACGAGAAGGGCCTGCACGGCGCCGACGGCACCGGGGCCATTCCGATCTGGATCACCGACCTGCGCCTGTCCAAGCCGCCGCTCGCGAGCGTGGCTGCCGACTCCGCGCGCCTCTCCGCCTACAAGGGCGCGTTCTTCGCGGCGACCAAGATCCTGTGGGAGGGCCTGGTCAGCGAAGCGATCACCGGCTACGCCATGCGCACGCCGACGGTCGACAAGGCCAAGAGCTCCGCCGCGGATGTCGGCAAGACGGCGCGCGACAGCGACCTGATGTGGTTCGGGCAGGCCGATGAGACCGCGCTGCCCAACGGCTCGCCCAAGCAGGCGGCCTGGCACTCGTTCTGGTTCAACGACGGCTTCCTCGGCGCACAGCAGATGCTCAAGGTGGATCCGGGCCTCGACCCGCTCAACCTGACGGGCAAGCCCAGCTCTGACCCGAATTACGGCCTGATTCTGACGGCCACGCGCCAGGCGTGCGTGGACTCGCTGGGCGCCGCGGCGGATTGCGTGTCGGCGTCCAAGGATGGCTACGATGCGGTGACGGCGGGCAAGCAGCACACGGTGCACTTGCTGGTCGCGGATCTCGCCGTGGAGACCGGTTCCACCGGCAAGGAGATCCTCGAGCACATGTTGCGCATCCAAGTCGACAACCTGCCGAAGGATCTCAAGATCGCCGGCTACCAGTGGGCGCACATGGACGGCATGACGCAGACCTGGACCGACTGGATGACCAACGGCTTCACGTTCTCGGAGCAGGGCCTGGTCGACGTCACGGGCGGCTCGCTGCACCTGACCGGCACGGTGCCGGTGCCGTCGCTGCACTACATCCAGCTGTTCTATTGATGGCCCGCCGCGTGCATCTCCGCAGCATTGCCGCGTTTCTCTGCGCGGGCATGATCGCGGCCTGCTCGGCGGCCCAGACGCCGGATGCGCACATCGGCCAGCCGCTGGCGATCACGGTCCAGGATCTGCGCACGTCGCAGCCGATCGACGCAGCGATGTGGCTGGGTCACGTCGTGCTCGTCGACCTCTGGGCGTCCTGGTGCGTGAGCTGCAAACAGGCGATGCCGCACCACGTCGACCTGTGGAACCGCCTGCATGCACGCGGTTTTGACGTCGTGGCCATCAGCGTCGACGAAGACCAGGCCGCGGCGGAGCAGTTCCTGCGCGAGACGCCGCTGCCCTTCACGGTCGCCTGGGATGCCGGACAGCACACGGCGAATGCGCTGCAACCGCGCGAAATGCCGACAGCTTACGTGATGGATCGCCAAGGCAAGGTGGTCGCGGTCGCGGGCGGTGGTACGCTCGATGCGATGCGCGCCATCGACCGGGCCGTCGAGGCTGCGCTCGGGCCGCCTTAGCGCGCCGATCGACGATCCGCAGGAACACCACGTGGCGCAGATTCCGGTGACGATTGACGGGCAGCTGGTCCTGGCGCAAGCCGGCGAGACGCTGCTGGAAGTCGCGCGGCGCATCGGCATTCGCATTCCCACGCTGTGTCATGTCGCGCAGTTGACGCCGCTCGACACGTGCCTGGTGTGCGTGGTCCAGGTCGCGGGTCAGGACGCGCTGGTGCCCTCGTGCGCGACGCCGGTGGCGGCGGGCATGGAGGTGCGGACGGACTCGCAGCGCGTGCTTTCCGCGCGGCGCGGCGCCATCGAGCTGCTGCTGAGCGAGCACACCGGCGAGTGCCTCGCGCCGTGCCAGATCGCCTGCCCGGCCGGATTGGACATTCCGGAGTTTCTGCAGACACTTCCGACGGATGCGCCCGCCGCCGCGCTGCTCGCCCTGCGCGGTCTCGCGCTGCCGTCGACGTTGGGCTGGATCTGCAACGCGCCGTGTGAGCGCGCCTGCCGCCGCGAGGAGCTCGATCAGCCGATTGAAATTCGCAGGTTGCACCGCCTGGTGACCGCCGATGGCCAGCCGATGCCAGGCGCCGAGCCGCCCACCTTCGCCGTCGGGCCGCCGACGGGCAAGCACGTGGCGGTCGTGGGTAGCGGTCCGGCGGGGCTGGCCGCGGCGCTGCGGCTGCTGCTGCACGGCCACGAATGCACGTTGTTTGAACTGCAGAATCAGCTCGGCGGGATGCTGCGCGGCTTGGACGCCGAGACCTTGCCAGTGCCGGTGCTGGAGGCCGATCTCGCGGTGCTGCGCGACCTTGGCGTGCGGCAGCGGCTCGGCGTGGGCGTCGGCGCGGATCTGCCGCTGCCGGCGTTGCTGACGCAGTTCGATGCCGTGGTCCTGGCCACGGGCGCCGCTGCCGACGCGCCGACCAACCAAGATCCCAAGGTGTTTCGAGCGGGCGCCGCAGCCGGGCATGCCGGGCTGGCCGTGCGCGTCGTCGCAGATGGCCTTGCGGTCGCGGATCGGGTCGATCGCCTGCTGATGGCCAAGCCCGCGCCGCCTGAACGGATTCGCGTCCGCTACGGCGAACTGGACGACGACGGCCGCGCTTTCGTGCACCGCGGCCAGCACGCGCAGGCGCCGCAGCCGATGGCGGCCGCGTCGCGACAAGCCGAAGCCATGCGCTGCCTTGCTTGCGGTTGCGAAGGCCACGACACGTGTTCCTTGCGCACCATCGGCGGCGAAGTCGGCGCGACGCCGCGGCGCTTTGGCGGCGCGCACCGGCCCTTGCTGCGCGACGACTCGCACCCGGATTTGGTTTACGAATCGCACAAGTGCATCCTGTGCCAGGCTTGCGTGCGCCTGTGCGAGCCGACGGCGGAGCACGCCGGGCTGACGGTGGCCGGCCGCGGCTTCGATTCGCGGGTGACGGCGCCCTACGATCAGCCGCTGGCCCAAGCCCTGGATGCCGAGACCGCACGCCGCCTGGCCGATGCCTGCCCGACCAGCGCCATGC
>CAIXAA010000302.1 GCA_903917305.1 uncultured Myxococcales bacterium
CAGCCACACGGGCACGATGCGGCGCGGATGCGGGTGCGCGGGTCCGCGGCTTCGGCCTTGGCGGCGGCGCGGGCGCAGCATGGGTGCACGTGGGCGGTGGTGGCGGAGCGCACGCCGAGGGCCTGGCTGACCGGGCAGGAGCCGCACAGGCAGTACTGCTGCAAGCCCGCGAGTTGAGCGAACAAGACGAGGCCCGCCAAAGCGGTCCACAAGCGCCGGGAGATGGAGAGTGATCGGCGTGTCGTCATGGACTTGCAGCCGATCAGTCAATGGACCGGCAGCGGGACTATGACGATCCACATGGGCCGTGTCAACGCGATTCGCGTGCGGCTACGCCTGACGACGCCGCGCGACGACGCCCGCGCCGAGCAGCAACAGCGCCAGCACCGCCAACCCGTTCTGCGCCGTACCGCCCGCATTGCAACCGCTTTTCGCCGCGCCGCCCGCCGTCTGGGCGGTCGTGCCCTTCGCATCCGCGCCCGGCGTCGTGCCGCCGGCATCCGGCTTGACCGTCGGCTCGGTCGTCGGGCCGCCCGGCTTGCGCGCATCCCAGGTAATCGGCGGCAGTTGCCCCTTCTGCGCCGCGGTCAGGCTCGGCGTGCCTGCTGCCGCGGAGTTCAGCCAGCTGTCCACGAGGTCCGCAACCGTCGGCTCGATGTCCAGCGCCGCGCCCGTCTCGTCCAGCACCTGAACTTTCTTGGCCGGCTGCCCGCCCTGGTCGTTCACCGGCCCTTCGCCCGCGCCGAAGCTCACGGGCTGGCCCGGATAGAAGCAGTTCGTATTCGCATCCTTGGGCACATCCACGGTCAACGGCGCACCATCGGCCATCGTCAGCGCGACCTGGATCGGCTGGCTGCTCCCCGTGGCGCAGATCGGCTCGGCCTGGGCGTGGTGCTGCGCATCGACGTCCGGCAGGTCCGGATTGAACGAGAAGATCGGGTCTTTGTTCATCTCTTCGGGCGAGACGGTCGTGAACAGACGCGTCAGGTACGGCAGATCGCCGAACGCCTTCTGGATGTCCGCCAGCGGCGCCACGATGAGGTCCTGGACATCCTTGGCAAACGCGACGTTGTCGAACGGCTGCTTGGCCACCGCGGCCTTGTACTCGTCGCACGGCGAGCCGGTGCCGTTGTTCTGGATGCAGCCGTAGAACTCCTGATCCGACACGGTCTTGTAGGCATCCGGCTTGGAAATGTACTTGCGGATCAGGTTCTGCATCTGGGTCGTGCGCGGGTAGCCCTTGTCCATCAGCGCCTGGAGGAACTTGCCCGGATCGGTGATGCCGTCCAGGTCGCCAGCTTTCCAGTTCGGATCCAAGAACTTGCCCTGGAACTTGGAGGTAGCTTGTGCGTATTCCGTCGTAAATGCATGACCTGACGCCTGATCCACCGCCTTGGAGACCACCGTCTTGTAGTTCGACGCGCCGCCGAGCCAGTCAATGGTGGCCTCGTTGAGCACGACATGCAGGAAATTCTTCGGGATCGCCCGATGCTGGCCCAGGACCCACGCGACAATCGGCATGTCCGGCTGCGCCGCCAGCTGGGTGAGGCGCAACGGCAGGCACGGCGAGGACTCGTCGAGCGTGATCACGATCGGCGCGAGATCGCCGGTTCCCTTGTCTTTCTGCAGCTTGAGGGCCAAGAACACGTACTTCTGCTTCACGTACACATCGATGAGTGCGGTCGTCTCCTTGGGTTGAACGAACTTGTTGTCGTTCAGCCACTTCACGATCGCCGCGCCGGTATCGCCTTGAATCACCGCGGTTTCATACGGACCGACGTTCTGCTGCGCCAGCACCGTCACGCCGCCATTGGCACCCGGCACCGGCGGACCACCGCCGCCGCTCGCGTACGCCTTGTCCATGCAGCCGTAGTACGGATTGCAATTGTCCTTTTGCTTCCAATCGAGCACGAACGACGGCGCCGTGAACTGCTCCAGCACCTGGAACACCGAATCCGAGCCGATGCCCAGCGTCGGCTGCTTCTGCAGCGGCAGCACCCAGGAAAACTGAGTATCATCGCCCTTGTAGCTGATCTGGATGTGCACGGTGATCTGGTTGCCGCGCTGCAAGTACAGGATGCGCTCGGCACTCTGGTCCACCGGCTGCGTGAAGCAGAAGAAGCCACCGCACGCCCAGGCGGGGGCGGAGAAGCACAGCGCCGCCAGGGCCGCGATGGCAAGAAGGAGATTACGCTTCATGACTGAACCTCGTTCAGATATTCACCTTTTCTAGCGTCCGAATCCGCGGCAGTTTGCGCACGGACGGCCTGAGCGTAGCGCCTTGCAGAGGCTTTCGTCCAGGTCGCACTTTCGTTCGCAGATGCCTGCGCTTGCGCTACACTTGCCGGCTTTGCTGGAGGTGGGGATGAAGCTGCACAGAGGGGACCGTGTCGGGCTGCTGACGTCGGGCGGCGATGCGCCCGGCATGAACGCCGCCGTGCGCGCCGCGGCGCGGGTGGGACAGGCGCTGGGACTGGAGATGATCGGCGTCGAGGACGGCTACGTCGGCCTCATCGAAGGCCGCATGCGGCCTTTGGACATGCGCGAGCTGGACGAGAGCGCACGGCGCGGCGGAACCGTGCTCGGGTCGGCGCGCTCCAAGTTGTTTCCGCTGCCAGAAGGTCAGGCCAGCGCGCGCAAAGCCTTGATCGACAATCGGTTGGCCGGCCTTGTGGTCATCGGCGGCAACGGCTCCTTGACCGGCGCGCGCACCCTGCGCGACGTCGTGCGCGTGGCAGGCGTGCCGGCGTCCATCGACAACGACTTGGCCTGTACTTCCATGGCGATCGGCGTCGACACGGCGATGAACACCATCGTCGAAGCCGTCGACCGCATCTGCGACACGGCCACGGCGCACCGCCGCACGTTCTTCATCGAGGTCATGGGGCGCGATTGCGGCTACCTCGCCATGACGTCGGGCATCGCCGCCGGCGCCGACTGCGTGCTGATCCGCGAAATGCACAAGACCGAAGCGGAGATCGTCGATCAGGTCGTGCATGCCATGCAGACGGCGTACGGCAGCCATTCGAGCAAGCGGCGCGTGCTGGTCGTGAAGGCCGAAGGCGTCGGCATCGACAGTGCGCGGCTGAAGATGCTGGTGGACGAACGCATGGCGCAACTGCTGCCGGACGTGGACACGCGGGTCACGATCCTCGGCCACGTGGTGCGCGGCGGCGGTCCGTCGGCGTTTGATCGGCTGTTGGCGGCGCGGCTGGCGAACGCGGCGGTGCACGCGCTGGCGGATGGGCAGAGCGACTTCATGGCCGGCTGGGCGGGTCCGGGCGTGACGGGCAAGCCGACGGCGTATGACCCGTATGTCATTCTGACGCCTTTGGAAACC
>CAIXAA010000303.1 GCA_903917305.1 uncultured Myxococcales bacterium
CGCTGGCCTCGCGAACCGTCAGGAATGCCGACGTCTTGCCGTAGCGCTTGCGTGCCAGCTCATCGACCTCGCCCTTGCCGAGACCGTTGGTCTTGGCCAGCTTCGCGATGAACTCCGCCTGCTTGCGCGTCAGGCGGTTGGCGTCGGGCACGCCCGGCTCTTCGCCTTCCGGTGCCGGCTGCACCAGCTTGGGCCCCTGCGGCGGTGCCGGCGCTTCCTCCACCGCGCACGGCTGCAGGCAGACACCCAACAGCGTCGCGGCCTTCTTGAGCGCGTCCGTCGCCGCCGACTTGAGGTCATCGGCGACGCTGACCACCTTGCCCTCGCGGGTGCGCGTCAGCTCGGAGCCGCCGAACGCCTGCTTGACCACGTCGCCAGCCCGCAGCTCGACCAGCACGAGCACCTCCTGTTCGAGAACCTCGCGCTCCAGCACGCGAAAGCTCCAGTCGCCCGCCAGCCCCTCGTTCAAGCGCTGCACGATGGCGTGGCCCTCGACGTACTGGATCGCCTGACCATTTCTGCCCGGCCGCGTCTTGATGTCCGTGAACGGGCGCGACAGCACCCGCAGTTTGTCCTGGTCCATGACCTGCCTCCTTTACTATCGAGTAATACTCCGCTGGATGTGGGCGATGCCGCCCTGTTGCTCGGCGATGTTGCGCAGCCACATGCGCGCGAACGACACCAGCTCGCGGTACTGCCGCGGCCGCCAGCCCGTGGGCTTGTCGTTGCCGTCCAGCTCGACCGCCACGGTGAAGTGCCCGGTGCAGAGCTGCAGCGTGACCGGCAGCCAGCCCGCGGCGGTCTTCAAGAACACGCCGTCGGGATCGCACACGAGATCGCCGTTCTGGCCGTAGTAGTGCGCCAAGCTGAAGGTCGACTCGGTCAGCCGGTCGACGTGCAGCGCCATGTAGGTGCCGTTGCTGTTGTCGATGGTGCGCGCCGCGCCCACCGCCAGGTCCTGGGTCACGGCGTCGAGCACCTGGCCCGCCGCCCGCGAGAGCGTCTGCATGTTGATCTCCTGGAAAAGCGCGAAGGGCCAGGGCCACCGACCACCGGCAGCCCTGACCCTTCGCGAACGCGTCAGCCGAACAGCTCGACGACCGTGCCCAAGACGATGAAGGCCAAGGCCAACACCGTTTGGATGAAGTCGTCGCGCCGAAGCAGCAGGCGCAAAATGCGCGCCAACATGGGCACCTCCCGAGATTCAGGTCAGATCATCAGGGCATTCCTGAAGTCGATCGTCATCTCCGGCCGGGTGGGCCTGTCGCTGGCGTACTGCGCCACCTGGCTGGCGATGAAGGCCGCAAGACCACTCGCGCAGTACATCGTGGCCCTGGCGGTGCACGGGGCGTGGAGCGCCTCGCTGCTCGGGTACAACGTGTCCTCGTACCAGGAGCCGAACGGTCCCACGCACTTGACCGTGCCGACCTCGGCGCCCATGCGGGCATCGACGTAGAGCTGCGGGCGCGGATGAAGCTGCCTCCACAGGTCGATGCGGATGTCCATCGAGTCCACGGCGCAGACCGTGACCTCGCTGGCGCGCTGGTTCGTGAAACGCTCGGTTCGGATATCGATCTCCACGCCGGTCATGTCGCGCACCAGTTCGCGCAGTGCCTCCACTTTGAGCCGGCCCAGATCCGCCATGCGGTACCATTGGTTCGGCAGGTTGTGCGCCTCGACGGTGTCGTCGTCGTACACCACGATCCGCTCGGCCCCGGACTTGGCCAGCGCCAACACCGTGAACGAGCCGACCGCCCCCGCGCCGATGACCGTGATGGGGATGCTGGCCAGTCTCGGCACGTCCAGGACGTCGAGCTGGCGGTGGAAGTCCATCTGGGTCATCGGCCACCCCACATCGCCATGTCATCGTCGTCGAAATCCGGCCAGTTGCGCACGCGCCGCATCCCGCCCGGTTCCGGCATCATGGACTGCTGGCGCACCACCATCGGCTGCACCTCGGTCACGTGCTTCAGGAAAGCGCTTTCGCACTCGGCCTTCAGATCCGTTGCCGGCATCCGCACTTCGAGAGGCACCTCATCCAGGGTCAGGCGCACCGGCTGGAAGAAGTCGACGCGGCAGCGGATGTCGTGGCGCTTGTTGACGACGATGCTGATGAGGAACGACTCGTTCGCCAGGCCGTCGATGCACGCGTCATCCTGGGCGGACCAGAACACGCTGAGGTTGCCGTGGCTGTGGATCCACGCGCGCACGTTCTCGGGTTCGCGGTGACGGCAGAGGAACTTGGCCAGCGCGTCCTGGTCCAGCTCGGTGCTGGCCTGCGTGCAGGTCTGGTCGAAGAGCTGGACGCCGTGCACGAGCAGGCCATCGTCGGCCATGGCCAGGCACGAGAACTCGCCCTTGGCCAATTCGGTCCACTGCCAGATCCGCTCAAGGGCTTCGGCGTCGATGCAAACGCGGAGACCGGTTTTGATTTTCATGGGTTGCTCCAAATGCAGAAGCCCCGGTCCGCCGTGAACGCCACGACGGACCAGGGCCTCTTGGGTTGCGGACCGACGGC
>CAIXAA010000304.1 GCA_903917305.1 uncultured Myxococcales bacterium
CCGCAGGTGGAGCTGGGCCCGACGCCGTCGACGCACAGAATCCTGAATGTTCACCGCAATGTGCCCGGCGTGCTGCGCGACATCAACCGCATCGTGTCCGAGATGAACGCCAACATCCGCGCGCAGGTCCTGTCGACCGATCCGGATATTGGCTATCTTATCATGGACTTGGACCAGGATGTCTCGAACGATGTCAAGACGGCGATCGCGGCGCTGTCGACCAGCATCCGCACGCGCATCCTCTACTGATCGCACTGTCTACTGATCGAAGATCTTGCCCGGATTGAGGATCCCCTTCGGATCCAACACGCGCTTGATCCCGCGCATCAGCTCAATCTCCGCCGCCGAGCGCGTGTAGGGCAGGGCGCCCTTCTTGAGCAGCCCGATGCCGTGCTCCGCCGAGACGCTGCCGCCGTGGCGCCGCACCAGTTCAAAAAGCTCCGCATCCGCGGACTTGGCGCACGCGAGAAACTCGTCCTTCGTCATTGCGTCCGGTTTCATGACGTTGATGTGCAGGTTGCCATCGCCGACATGGCCGAAGACCGCGATCTCCCAGCCGGGGTAGCGCGCACGGAACACGCCGTCCAGCTCGCTGGTGAACCCTTCCAATGCCGCGATTGGCAACGCAATGTCGTTCTTGTGCGGCATGCCGGTGGCGGACAGGCTCTCGCTGATTCCTTCGCGCAGCGACCACAAGTCTGCAGCTTCACTCGGACTTTGCGCCAGCACGCCGTCGCGCACCAGGTCGCGGTCGAACAGCGAGGCGATCCAATCCTCCAGGTCCTCGCCGCGTTCGACCTCGAGCAGGACGTAGTGGCTCGACGGCTGCGCGAACGGCTGGCGCAGGGCGCGGTGCGACAGGACGCGTCGCAGGCAGACATCCGTAAAGAATTCATAGGCCATCGGCGTCAGCGGCGCCCGGCGCACTTCGCGAAACAGCCGCAGCACCGCCGCCAGGTCATCGACCGCGAACAGGAACACGTCCAGCTTGCCCGGCAGCGGCGAGAGCTTGAGCGTGGCCTCGGTGATGACGCCGAGAATGCCCTCGCTGCCGATGAAGAGCTGACGCAGGTCGATGCCGGTGTTGTTCTTTTCCAGCGCACCGCCCAACTCCAGCACGCGGCCGTCTGCCAGCACCACCTGCAGGCCCAGCACCCAATGCCGCGTCAGGCCGTAGCGCAACACCTTGACACCACCGGCATTTGTCGCGATGTTGCCGCCCACCTGGCTCGAGCCTTTGGAGGCGAAGTCGACCGGCCACGTCAGCCCGTGCTCGGCCGCGTGCTGGTGGACAAGCTCCGTGATGGCGCCCGCTTGCACGCGCAGCGCCGATCCGGTCAGGTCCACCGCGTCCATGCGGCGCATCCGCGCCAACGACAGCACGACCTCGCCGTCCCGCGCGACCGCGCCCGCCGCCAGCCCCGTGCGTCCGCCGGAAGGCACGACCGGCACGCCGTGCTGGTTGGCAAGTGCCAGGAAATTGGAAACTTCCTGCGTCGTCTCCGGAAACACGACCGCGCACGCCGCCGGCTCGAACACGCGCGTCCAATCGCGGCCGAACTCACGCAGGTCGCTGGAATCAAACGACACGAAGTCGGCGCGGAAGTCGCGGGCGAGGGCGTCGAGGAAGGGCTTGGAGGGTGAGAACATGCCTTGGTCATACCGGCGCATGCGGGCGTTGGCAAGGCCAGCCCAGGTGGCGGCCGCCCGTCGTTTCGTTTCCACGCCGGCTGCGCTATCCTCGCCAAACACGAAAACCAGGAGACGACGCGATGTTTGAGACCGCCGAAGTCGGGCATCACATCGACAAGGAAACCTACGCGGTGGAGGTGCCCCTCCTGCGCACGGCGCTGCTCGATGCGCAGTTCGACCTGGCGCAGTCGCGCAAGTTCCCGGTTGTCCTGGTGATTGGCGGGGTGGACGGCGCAGGCAAGGGCGAGACCGTCAACCTGCTGACCGAATGGATGGATCCGAAACACATCCAGGTGCATGGCTTTGGCGCGCCGACGGACGAGGAGGCGCAGCGACCGCCGATGTGGCGCTTCTGGCGCGCCTTGCCGCCGTCTGGAAAAATCGGCATCTTCTTCGGTAGTTGGTACACTGATCCGATCCTGGAGCGGGTCCTGGGCGCGCAGGGCGAGCGGCGCCTCGACCACACCGTCGAGGGCATCAACCACTTCGAGCGCATGCTGGCGGACGAGGGTACGCTCGTCCTCAAGTTCTGGTTTCACCTCAGCAAGAAGGCGCAGAAGAAGAGGCTGGAGAAGCTGGAGGCCGACCCGGTCACGCGCTGGCGGGTGACCAAGGCCGATTGGAAGAACTTCAAGCGGTACGACAAGTTTCGCGACGCGTCGGCGCGCGTCGTGCGCGAGACGAGCCTGGCGCACGCACCGTGGATCGTGGTCGAAGGTGAGGATGCGCGCTACCGCAGCCTGACGGTTGGCAAAACGTTGCTGGCGGCGCTGCGGGCGCGCCTGGACTTGCCGGCCACGGCGGCCACTGCGACGGCGCCGGCGCCGGTCCCGGCCATCGACCATCGCACCGTGCTGGACCGGATTGACCTGCAACGCCGCATGGATCGGGCGGACTACCAGGCGCAGTTGGAGGCGCTGCAAGGTCGCCTGGCGCTGCTGACGCGGGAGTCGAAGTTCGCGAAAAAAGGTGTGATTGCCGTCTTCGAAGGCTGGGACGCGGCCGGCAAGGGCGGCGCCATTCGGCGCATCACCGCGGCACTCGACGCGCGCCGCTACGAGGTCATCCCGATCGCCGCACCCAGCGAGGAGGAGCGCAAGCATCCGTATCTATGGCGTTTCTGGCGCGGATTGCCGACGCACGGCCGCGTCACCCTCTTCGACCGCAGCTGGTACGGTCGCGTGCTGGTGGAGCGCGTCGAGGGATTCTGCAGTCAGGACGATTGGTTGCGCGCCTACGGCGAGATCAACGACTTCGAACAGCAGCTGGCCGAGAACAACACCGTGCTGTGCAAGTTCTGGCTGCACGTGAGCAAGGACGAGCAACTGCGGCGCTTCGAGGAGAGAAAGCAAGCGGAATTCAAGCGCTTCAAGATCACGGACGAGGACTGGCGCAACCGCGACAGGTGGGACGCCTACGTGCAGGCGGTGGGCGACATGGTGGACCGCACGAGCACGGAGCACGCGCCCTGGACCCTGGTCGCCGCCGAAGACAAGCTGGTGGCGCGCATCCAAGTGCTGGAGACGCTTTGCGATCGCTTGGAGGCTGCGCTCTAGCCACATCGCAGGTACGCTGGCGGGTCAAGCCGCTTCCCGACTGCCCAGCCCCGCGTGGCGCAGCAGCGCCTCCACGTTCGGTTCGCGGCCGCGGAAGGCGCGGAACACGTCCATCGGGTGCCTGCCGCCGCCCAGCGCCAGCACGGTATCGCGAAAGCGGCGTCCGGTGTCCGCGACGGCGCGCTCGTCGTCGAGCCCGGCCTCCTCGAACGCCGAGAACGCGTCCGCGCTCAAGATTTCCGCCCACTTGTAGCTGTAGTAGCCGGCCGCGTAGCCGCCCGCGAAGATGTGCGAGAAGGCGCACAGGAAGCGATCCTCCGGCATGGGCGGCAGCAGCAGCGTGCGCTCCTCCACCGCGCGGTGCACCGCGAACGGCGAGACCGGACCCGCGGGATCGTAGCCGTGGTGCAACTTCAGATCCGTCAGCGCCAGCATGAGTTGGCGCAGCATGTCGCTGCCGGCGCGGAAGGTCCGGGCAGCGAGGATCTTGTCGAACCAGGCGTCCGGCAGAGGCTCGCCAGTCTCGAAGTGACCGGACAGGGCGCGCACGGTGGCGCGGTGGTAGCTCCAGTTCTCCATGAACTGGCTTGGCAATTCCACCGCGTCCCATTCGATGTTGCGAATTCCGCTGCACAAACCTTCGTCGATGCGCGTCAGCATGTGCTGCAGGCCGTGACCGAACTCGTGCAGCAGCGTCTCCACTTCGCGAAACGTCATCAGGGACGGCTGGTTGCCGACCGGCGGCGACTGGTTGCACACCAAGTACGCGACAGGCAGCCGCACGGATTCGCCTGGCGCCGCGCAGAGTTTGCTGCGGCCCTGGCATTCGTCCATCCAGGCACCGCCGCGCTTTTCCTGCGGTCGGCTGTAGGGATCGAGGTAGAACGCCGCGACGGGCCGGCCATCCTCGCCAAGCACGCGAAAGAAGCGGACATCCGGGTGCCACACCGGCGTCTCGCCATCGGCCGCCAGGATCGTCACGCCGTAGAGCCGCCGCGCGAGGGCAAAGACGCCGTCCAGGACGCGCGGCAGCGGGAAGTACGGGCGCAACTGTTCGTCGTTGAAGTCGAAACGCGCCTCGCGCAGGCGCTCCGCCCAGAAGGCGGTGTCCCACTGGCGCAGATCGTCGGCCTCCTCCGCGCCGCTCGATCGGGCAAAGTCCCGCAAGGCATTGAGGTCGCGCAAGCCGGACTCGTAGCTCGAGCAGCGCAGCTGCTCCAGCAGCACCAGCACATCGTCGACACTGGGGGCCATCTTGCTGGCCAGGCTCAGCGCCGCGTAGTCCGCAAAGCCAAGCAGGTGGGCCATCTCGGCGCGCAAGGCCAGGATCTTGCGCATGATCTCGGTGTTGTCCAGCTCGCCGCCGCTCGCCCGCGTCAGGTAGGCGCGGTACAGCTCTTCGCGCAGATCGCGGCGCCGGCTGTGCTGCATGAACGGACCGAAGCTCGGGAAATCCAGGGTGATGCGCCAAGGTCCATGATTTCCGTCCACCTCCTGCTCGGCGGGCGCTTCGCCACTCCGCGCCGCCTGCGCTGCCATGCGCAGGAGGCTTTGCGGCAGGCCGGCCACCTCGGCATGCGTCGTCAGATCCAGGTGATACGCCTTGGTGGCGTCCAAGACGTGGTTGGAGTACTGCGTCCCCAAGTCGGCCAGTTCGAGCTGGATGGCGGAGAACCGCTCCTTCTCCGCGCCTTGCAGACCCACGCCGCTGTGCTCGGCGTCGCGGATGGTCGCCTGGACGATGCGCTGGCGCGCCTCGCTCAAGCTGTCGAATTCCGGAGCGTCGCGCAGCGTGCAAAACGCCTTGTAGAGCGGCACGCTCTGGCCGATGCGCAGCTGCAGCGCCACGACGTCCGGCTGCACCGCTTCATACGCCACGCGCAACGCCGGCGAATTGCACACACCCAGCAAGTGGGACACCGGTCCCCAGACGTGGTCGATGCCGTCCAGGAGGCGCTCGAGCGGCTCCACCAGCCCCGCCCACGTCGGTTGCACCCGGGCTTCGAGCACGTCGAGCGCCGCTTGCGCTTCGCGAAGCGCCCGTTGGACGGCCGGTTCGACATGTTCCGCGCGGATGCGGTCGAAGGCCGGCAGGCCCTTGTTGTCGGTAAGGGGATCGCTCCGCGGCGTCACGACGACTGCTTGCATGGGTACCTCGATCGACAGGTGGGTTCGACGACTCAAGCTACCGCTGCCGCGCCGTTCGCGCAATGGCAGCACGTCCGGCCGGCGGCATTGCCGTTTTCCATCAGCGCGCGTACCTTGGATTGTGCCGAAGACTTGGGGTAGCGGCTCCCTGCCAGGGCGTTCTGTCGATGGTTTCGCTCTCCTTGCGGAGGACATTGCGGCAATCGCGGTTCGCGAGCGCGCTCGGCGTCACCGCCGCAGTGTTCGGCGCGGCGGGTCTTGCCGGCCGCATGCTGGGCGTCGCGCTCGAAGACCTGTGGAACGTCCACGCGAGCCGCATGGCGCCCAACTCGGGCCTGTGCGCGATCCTGGCGGGCACGGGGCTCGCGCTGCTCGGCCGTCCGCGCGGCGAGATCACCGTTGTCGCCCGCCGCGCGGCGCAAGTGCTGGCCCTCTGTGTCGCCCTCATCGCGGCAGCGACGCTGGCGGAGTACG
>CAIXAA010000305.1 GCA_903917305.1 uncultured Myxococcales bacterium
CGCATCCTCGCCAACTTCCCGGAGCGCCTCAAAGAAGACCAGAAGATCCTGGACTATCTGGCGCGCCTGGGCGATCTGGCCAAGAAGCCCGAGGCCAACATCATCAAGCTGCCCAACGTGAGCGCTTCGCTGCCGCAGCTGCAGGCCGCGATCAAGGAGCTGCAGGGCAAGGGCTTCGACATCCCCGACTACCCGGAAGAGGCCAAGACCGAGGACGACAAGGCGTTGCAGGCGCGTTTCGCCAAGGTGCTGGGCTCCGCGGTGAACCCCGTGCTGCGCGAGGGCAACTCGGACCGCCGCGCGTCGGCTTCGGTGAAGAAGTTCGCGCAGAAGAACCCGCACCGCATGATGAAGCCGTGGCCGACCAGCGGCTCTAAGGCGCGCGTCGCGTTCATGACCGAGGGCGATTTCTACGGCACCGAGACCTCCGTGACGCTGGCGCAGCCGACCGAGGCGCGCATCGAGTTCGTCGCCGAGGACGGCGCGGTGACGATGCTCAAGGCCAAGCTGCCGCTGCTGGCCGGCGAAGTGGTCGACAGCGCCGTGATGAACGTCTCGAAACTGCGCGCGTTCTACGCCCAGGAGATCGCGACGGCCAAGAAGGAAGGCACGCTGCTGTCGCTGCACCTGAAGGCGACGATGATGAAGGTCTCCGACCCCGTCATGTTCGGCCATGCGGTGGCGGTGTTCTACTCGGCGGCGCTGGACAAGCACGCCGAAGTGCTCAAGTCCATCGGCGCCAACCTCAACAACGGTCTGGCGGACGTGCTCGAGCGCCTGGATCGCCTGCCGGCGGCCAAGAAGGCGGAGATCGAGGCGGACATCGAGGCCGTCTACCCGACGCGCCCGGCGATCGCGATGGTGGATTCGCGCAAGGGAATCACCAACCTGCACGTGCCGAACAACGTCATCATCGACGCGTCCATGCCCAACGTCGTGCGCGACGGCGGCAAGATGTGGAACAAGGAAGACCAGTTGCAGGACACGGTCGCGATGGTGCCGGATCGCTGCTATGCGACGATCTACCAGACCATCATCGAGGACTGCCAGAAGCACGGCCAGTTCAACCCGGCGACCATGGGCAGCGTGGCCAACGTCGGTCTGATGGCGCAGAAGGCCGAGGAGTACGGCTCGCACGACAAGACGTTCGTGATGACCGCGGCGGGCACCGTGCGCGTGGTCGATGCGGCGGGCGCCGTGCTGCTGAGCCAGAAGGTCGACAACGGCGACATCTTCCGCGCCTGCCAGACCAAGGACGCGGCGATCCAGGACTGGGTCAAGCTGGCGGTGACGCGTGCGCGCGCGGCGGGGACGCCGGCGCTGTTCTGGCTGGATCACAAGCGTGGCCATGACGCGCAGATCATCAAGAAGGTCGAGCAGTACTTGCTGGCGTACGACCGCGGCGGCCTCGACATCCGCATCCTGACGCCGGACGACGCGATGAAGGTCTCGCTCGAGCGCATCCGCCAGGGTCTCGACACGATCTCGGTGACGGGCAACGTGCTGCGCGACTACCTGACGGACCTGTTCCCGATCCTCGAGCTGGGCACCAGCGCGCGGATGTTGTCGATCGTGCCGCTGCTCAACGGCGGTGGGTTGTTCGAGACGGGCGCGGGCGGTTCGGCTCCCAAGCATGTCGAGCAGTTCTTGAAGGAAGGGCACCTGCGCTGGGATTCGCTGGGCGAGTACTGCGCCATCGTGCCGTCCTTGGAGTTCGTCGCCCAGACGACCGGCAACACGAAGGCTGCGCTGCTGGCGGAGACGCTCGATCAGGCCATCGGCGTGTACCTGGAGAACGAGCGCGCGCCGTCGCGCAAGGTGCGCGAGATCGACAACCGCGGCAGCACGTTCTACCTGACGCTGTACTGGATGCAGGCGCTGGCGGCGCAGGACAAGGACGCGGCGCTCAAGGCGCGTTTTGCCCCCGCGGCCAAGGCGTTGGCGGCCAGCGAAGCGACGATCGTCGCGGAGCTGCTGGCGGCGCAGGGCGCGCCGGTCGACATCGGCGGGTACTACCTGCCGGACGTGGCGGCGACGACCAAGGCGATGCGGCCGAGCGCGACGTTCAACCGCGTGATTGACGCGCTGTAGCCGCTGGCCTAGCGTGCCCGGCAGCCACTGCTGCCGGAGCGCCCGATGCCTATCCGCCTGGACGACCTGCTGAAGATGTCCAACAGCGAGCTGCACGCCATCGTGCAGCGCGGCGCGCCCCTCGACTTGGACGCCATCGCCGACACGACCTACACCGGCATCGATCTGTCGATGCCGGCGTGGTTCCACAAGCTGATGTGGCGCTCGTTTCGCAAGACGTTTCATCGCGATCCGCAGACCGGCGCGATCCGCGGCTGGAACGTCAAGGTGCAGCAGACCGGCTGGGAGCAGCCGCCGGAGCCCAAGCGCGACCAGCAGGGCAAGCCGCTGACCTTCGGGCACTACGAGGTGCGCTCCGCCCAAGGGCTGCGTTTTCCGCGCGGCTGGCAGGGCGGGCACTACCTCGACTACCGCGTGGCGGGCAACAAATTCGCCGACTTTCCTGCGCGCGCCGGCTACTGCCCGCTGGTGGCCGTGAATCCCGGCAGCAGCGACCTGCTGCTGGGCTGGGAAGTGTTCAACATCGGCGGCTTGCTGATTCCGCTGCAGGACTATTGGCTTTTGCAGCGCGAAGGCCCGCTTGCGGCGGCCGACATCCTGCCGCGCCCCGTCCCGCTGCCGCCGCGGCTGCGTTGACCTCGGCTACGCTGGCGACAGATCCGACGTGCAGTGCGCGCAGCGCGTCGCCTTCACCGGCACCGACGACAGGCAGCGCGGGCACTCGCGCGTCGCCGGCGCCGACGTCGTCGCCGACGGCTTCTGCAGCCGGGCCAGGCCGCGAATCGCCAGGAAGATGACGGCGGCGATGATCAGGAAGTCCAGGACCGCCTTCAAGAACGAGCCGTAGTTCAGCGTCGCGGCGCCCGCCTTCTGCGCGGCGGCCAGCGTCTCGTAGCTGCCCTTGCTCAAGTTGATGAACAGGTTGCTGACGTCGACGCCGCCGAGCAGCAGGCCGATGGGCGGCATGACGATGTCGGCGACCAGGGAACTGACGATCTTGCCGAAGGCGCCGCCGACGATGACGCCGACGGCGAGATCGACGACGTTGCCGCGCAAAATGAAGGCCTTGAAATCCTGGAGCATGATCCCTCCGGATGCGTCGCGTGGGCGCTGGGTGTCGATGGACTCCAGTGTGCGATATGCCCCGCAAGCGATCAAACCGGGACCGGCAACCGTCAATCGCGGTGCGGCGGCAGGCCCAGCGCGATCGGCTGCAGCGTCTGGCCAAACAGCAGCGCTTCGAGCGGACAGACGCGCAGGATGCCCATGTAGAGCGCCTCCCACAGGGCCGCGCGCGCCGGATCCTTCTTCAGCACCTGCAGATCCAGCGGCTGCGGGTGGCAACCTGCCGGCAGGTTTGCGGGCAACAGCTGGATCTGCAAACCCTTCGCCTTGGGCGATGGCTTGTCGTCGCGGCACAGCGCTCCCTGCGCCGCCAACGTCAGCACCTGCAGCTGGTCGAGCGCATCCGGCGGCAGCGGCTTGCAGGCGAAACCGGCGTCGAACAC
>CAIXAA010000306.1 GCA_903917305.1 uncultured Myxococcales bacterium
GCCGACGGACGACGACTTCACGCGCGCGGCGGTGGCGCAGGCCTTTGGCGTCGCGTTGTTCCGCGATGCCGGTGTCCTGGCTGCGCTGCAGGCGCGCTATGCCGCGGCAGGCCGCACGATGCACGCGAGCAACGCGCGCCAGGCCGATTTTCCCGTGGGCGCAGCTGTGCTTGCCAACGCACATGGCACGGCGCCCGGCTTCGCGCTGCCGGTCGCGGGCGGCCTGGTCGTCAGCCTGCCGGGCGTCCCGGCGGAGTTCCGCGCGCTGATCGACGACCACCTCGACACGCTGCTGCAGCGCGTGCACCTGACGCCAAAGCTGCGAAATGAAATCACGTTTCGGCTGTTTGGCATCCCGGAGAGCGACATGCAGGGCGTGCTGACCGGTCTGCCGCACTATCCGGCGGCGGCGATGCGCTCCCTGCCGGCGTTCCCGGAGATTCGGCTCAAGCTCGCAGAGCGCGAAGATCCGGACGGATTCTCCGCCCTGCTGGCCGAAGTGCGGGCGGCCCTGGGCTGGCGCATCTACAGCGAGCGCGACGACGACAGCCACGCCGCCGCCGTCCTGCGCGCCTTGGCGGCAAAGCAAAGTACTGTCGCCATTGCGGAATCCTGCACGGGCGGGCTCATCGGGCACCTGCTCACCGAAGTCCCCGGTGCCAGTCGCAGCTTCGTCGGCGACACGGTCGTCTATGCCAACGAAGCCAAGCGGGCGTTGCTCGGTGTACCCAATGAAATGCTGGAGGAATTCGGCGCCGTCAGCGAAGAGACCGCCCGCGCCATGGCCACCGCCGTGCGGGAACGGTGCGGTGCCACCTTCGGCGTCGCCACCACCGGCATCGCCGGACCCGACGGCGGCAGCGCGACCAAGCCCGTCGGCCTCTGCTACGTCGCCGTCGCCAGCGAAAAGGAATGCCGCGTCAGGGAGTTGCGCATCGGCGCCATCGGCCGCTCGCGCTTCAAGCTGTTGGTCGCGCACACCGCGTTCGCGGAACTGCGCCGCTCGATTCGCTGATCACTGTTCCAGGGTCGCTGCATCGAACACGGCACTCGCATCCGCGGGCAGCGGCGCAGCGTCGGAACTGGCTGCATCCATGGAAGAAGTCGCGTCCACCGCTGTGACGGGCACGCTGGGCACGTCCGGGGCGCCCAGCGCGTCCTTTGCCGTCTTGCCGGGGTTGTCGGTCGTCGTCCCCGCGGCGCCGCCTTCAGGTCCGGGCGTCGGCACGGGATTCACGACGCAGCCGCCCAGTGACAGCACGGCCAGCAGCCCCGCGAGACGGAGCCAGCGCCGAAGATGAAGGCCTGGGTTGCCAGCGATCATGCGTTCCTTGCCAGCCTTCGGGGCCGCGAGCCGGGGCAGGGTGGGGGCCCGGACCGGCCGAGGCGCACCCTGCCGGTCCGGGTCGCGTCCAAACCCGTCGAGGTCAGTTTGCAAGGCCCGTGCCGCGCTTGCTACAGCCATGAAGATACGCACGAATAGCCAGAAGCGGCCAACCGGCGACGCTGCTGGACAGCTGGTCTGGTGTTGAAATTCTCCACATGGTGTGGAATCCTCCAACACCGCAAACGTCTCCCGACTTCCACGCGACGAGGCCACGACATGAACGCCAAGATCCCCGCCAGGCTCGGGACTTTCGAGCGCCTTGAACCCTTGGGCAGCGGCGGCGGTGGCGATGTCTTCGTGGCGCGCCGCCGCGGCGAGACCGATGCGACGCTCGTCCTCAAGCTGGCCGCGGCGGGCCAGGAGCAAGCGCTGCGGCGTGAGTGGCTTGCGCTGCACGACGTGCCCTCGGCCCTGCTGCCCGAGCCGGTGGCCTGGCTGCCGGCCGAGGGTACGGCGCCTTGCGCGATTGTGATGACGCGACGGCCGGGCCGCACGCTGGCGCAAGCGCTGCCGGACGCGACCGTGGCGCAGGTGGCGGCGTGCGTGCGGACCACGCTGCGCGGCCTCGGGGCGCTGCACGCGGCGGGCTGCGTCCATGGCGACCTCCATCCGGGAAATCTGCTTGTGGGGCAAGGGTTTGGCGATGTCACGCTCCTCGATCTCGGCCTGGCGCAGCGTCCGGGCGAGCCCGTGCGCGCGATCGGCCGCCTGGCGTTTGCCGCCCCGGATCGCGTGCGGCAAGGCGACGCCGATGCGCGCGACGACCTCTTCTCGCTGGCGCTGGCCGTCTGGACGTCCTGGGGCCTGCCGCCGCCGTACCCGGATTACCCGGCGCTGCTGCCGTTGCCGGGTCAGCGGCCGCAACTGCCGGAGGGGGGCCACGAAAAGGCGGAACTTCTTCGGGTTCTTGCCGGATGGCTGGCACCGGCGCGCGAGCACCGGCCGGCGGACGCCGAGCAGGCGCTGCGCGAGTGGCTGCCCCTGTGTCCCGACGCGGGCGATCTCGCAGCCCAGCTGGGCGCGGATCTGGAGGCCGTGCGGCACCGCGCGTGGCGCTGGGGGCGTTGGCCCGGCGTGCCGCAAGTCCCGACGCTGCCTCAGGATGGTCGTCCGCTTTGGGTGGTCGGGCCGGCGGGCTCCGGGCGCACGGGGGCGCTGACGAGCCTCGTGGTCGCTGCGCAACAGGCCGGCCGCCAGGCCCTGGGCCTGCTGCCGGGCGACGCGGATGCGGCCTTGTGGCAGGCGCTTGAGCCAGCCCGTGCCCACCCCGCAAACGGAGCTGCCGCTCCGGCACCGGACATGGCCGCCCTCACCGACCCGGGAGGTGCTGAATTTGCCTTATGGCATCGGCGCTTCGCAGCGTTGCGCGCCGCCCTTGGCGCCGGCGGCCTGCTCTCCGTCGACGACTTCGAAGCCTGGCCCGCCGCAGCGCGCGCCGCCATGGCTGCCTGGCCGGACGCCGACGCCGAGGTCGCCGCACTGGCGCTGGCCGCCTTGGAAGCGCCGGCAGGCGAGGCAGAGGCCGTCTGGTCCTTGCCGCCCGTCTGTGCGGCGGAGCTGGGCGCATCGCTGGCTGCTGCCAGCGCCGGTCGCGTCTGGGACGAAGCGGTCGTTGCCGATCTCGCAGCATTTGCAGGCAGTTCGCGCGACGTTCTCTTTGACGCCGCGGCACGGGCCTTGACCTCTGGCGCCCTTGTCGTGGCTGCCGACCGCGTGGACCTCGCCGACACCGCTGCATGGCGCGCGTGGTTCGCCGCTGCCGGAGCCGCGCGCCGCAGCCGGACGCTGCCCGCGCCCGAACTCCTTGCGGTCGCGGCGCATGTCGCCCTGCTCGGGCGCTGCCATCCCGGCCGCGCCGGCGATCCCTTGCCGCGCATCGCGCTGGAGGCCGCCCGACACACGCCGCTGCTGCGCCAGACCGACCGCGGCACGCTCGAAGTCGCCGATGCCGCCGCCCGCCGCTTCTTGCTCGACCACCTGCCCAGCGACCTGCTGGCGCGCGCGGCGCGCGAGCGCGCGGCGAGACTGCCTGACCAAACGGGCGATTCCGTGTGGTTGCGCCTGCAGGCGGCCCAATGGGACGGTGGCGAAGCCCCGGACGCTGCCGAGGTCGCCGCCTGCCTCCACGCCCTTGTCGCGACCGCCGAAGCGGAGCGAGCCGTGGAGATTGCAGCGCTTTGGTTCGCCCGATCGGACCGACCTGCCGCGCCCGGTGTCGCGGCCGCCCACCTCTCGGCGCTGACCGCCCTGGGCCGCTTTGCCGAAGCTTCTGGTGCCGCGGCAGCCCTGGACGCCGACTGCCAGGCCAGCAGTGACGTGCAAATCGCCTTGGCCGAACTCGCGTTTCGCCGCGGCGCCTACCCGGAGGCGCGCGCCTGTGCCCAGCGTGTCCTGGCCGTCGCCGATGGCGCCCAGGCCGTCCAAGCCTCGATGTGGCTTGGCTTCTCTGCCACGTGGCAAGGCGACCATGCGGCTGCGGCGGGGGCCATCCAATCGGGCCGATTTGCCGCCCTCGGAGATGTCCAAGCCCTCGCCGTCTTTGACTATTTGGGAGCCCTGCACCAGTACTACGCCGGTCGCGTCGACGCTGCCGACGCCGTGTTTGCCCGCCTTTGCGAGGCGCGTTCCCCCAGCTTGCGCGCGGCGGCCGCAGGTGGCCGCGGCTTGTGTGCGCATCGGCGCGGCGACCTGCAGGCGGCGCGGGGCCACTACGAGGCGGCGCGCAAGCTGGCGGAGCAGGCGGGCGACCGCGCAAGAGCGCTGAACATGACGATGAATGTCGCGGTGCTCGATCACGAAGCGGGCGACCTCGGGCGCGCCCTGTCCGGCTATGACCGCGTCATCGCGGCGGCGCGGCGGCTCGGCCAGACCGGGGCGCTGCAGCGCGCCCTGCAAAACCGCGGCAATCTGCTGACCTTGATGGGTTTTGACGCCGAAGCGCGCGTCGACCTCGAGGCCGTGCTGCGCGGCACGCAAGACGTGGGCAACGCCTACCTGGAAGGCAACGTGCGTTGTGTCCTCGCGGAGATCGAGCGCCGCAGCGACCGCCTGGGCGAGGCCGCGCTGCAGGTGGCGCGCGCCGAGGCCAGCCTGCGTCAGGCCGGCGCGGAGAGTGAGTTGTCTGAAATCCGTTTGGAAAGTGCGCAGTTGTCCCGCGCGCGCGGCGATCTTGCTGCGGCGCGCTTGACGGCGCGCGAAGTGCGGGCTGCCGCGGCCGCCTTGGGCAGCACCGAGTTGCAGGCGCGCGCCATCTGGCTCGACGCGGCGTGCCGGCTCGATGGCGCGGCAGAGACGGTGCCATCGCCGTCCGAACTGCGGGCCATTCTCGAGGAGTTGTCGACCGCCCAGGACCTCGCTCCAGCGGCCAAGCCGATCCTCAAGGCCGGCATCGCCGCCGATCGCGCGCGGGCCATGGCGTTTGCCGGAAATCTAGCCCAGGCGCGCCAACTTGCGCGGGAGCAGCTTGCGGCACTGGAGCGCGTGGCCGCCACGCTGCAGCCCGATCTCCGCCATCGCTTCGCCTGTGCGCCTTGCCACGCCGCGATGCGCGGTGCGCTGCAACTGCTTGGCAATCTGCCGGAAAACCTTGGCGGCGCGTCGCTCGGGATGGGGCACGGCCACCTGCATCCGGTGCTGGCCATCAACCGCCGGCTGGGAACCGAGCACGATCTGGCGCAGCTGTTGGAAATCGTCATGGATTCTGCGGTGCTGCTCACCGGCGCCGAGCGCGGCTTCCTGCTCCTGGACGACGCTGCCGAGACCGACGATGCCCCGCAGGATGGCCGCGCGCGGTCGCGCACGGACCTGCGCGTGGCCGTGGCACGCAACCTCGACCGCGAGAATCTCAGGAAACCGCAACATAAACTCAGCCAGACCATCTCGACGCGCGTCTTCGAGACCGGCGAGCGCGTGCTGAGCGTCGATGCGCAGGCCGACGAGCGGTGGCGCGAGCAAGCCAGCATCCACGCGGGAAGTTTGCGCTCCATCCTGTGCGTGCCGCTGACCAGTCGCGGCCAGGCCATCGGCGTGCTCTATGTGGACAACCGCTTTACGTCCGGGGCCTTCACCGCGGAGCACGCCGATCTGCTCGAAGCCTTGGCGGATCAGGCCGGCATTGCCATCCAGACGGCGCGGCTCATCGCGCGCCAGCGCGCCACGGCGGAGGCGCTGGCGCAAAGCCGCAGCGAGGTCGAGCAGTTGAACGCGCAGCTGCAGGTGCAGCTGGCCGATGTGGCCACCGCGCTCGACACCGCCCGGGCGGACCTGTCGGCCCAGCGCCACGATCTCGCCCGGCGCAGCGAGTACGCGCAAATCCGAGGAGAAAGCGCACCCTTGCACCGGTTGTTCGCCCTGATGGACCGCGTGCGCGACCACGATTTCCCCGTCCTCGTCCACGGCGAAAGCGGCACCGGCAAGGAGCTCGTCGCGCGCTCCATCCACTTCACCGGCCGGCGCAAGCAGGGTCCGTTCGTCGCCATCAACTGCGGCGCGTTGCCGAGCAACCTGTTGGAATCCGAGCTGTTCGGCCACGCGCGTGGCGCGTTCACCGGTGCGGTCGCCGACCGGCGCGGCCTGTTCGAGTCGGCCAGCGGTGGTTCGCTGCTGCTCGACGAAGTCGGCGACATGCCACCGGAAATGCAGGTCAAGCTGCTGCGCGTGCTGCAAAGCGGCGAGCTGCAGCGCGTCGGCGACAGCGCCGTGCGCCGTGTCGATGTGCGCGTCGTGGCAGCAACCCACCGTGATCTAGCTGCATTGGTCGCCGAAGGCACCTTCCGCGAGGACCTGCTCTACCGCCTGCGCGTCGTTGAGCTGGAGGTGCCGCCGCTGCGCCGCCGTCTCGAGGATCTGCCGCTGTTGATTGAGTATTTCCTGGCGGAGAACCGCAAGGCGGGCGTCGGCAAGGTCGAGCGCGTGACGCCGGCGGCGCTCGTGCGCCTGCGGCAGTTCGCCTGGCCGGGCAACGTGCGCCAACTGGAGACGACGCTCAAGAGCGCGTGTTTGTTCGCTTCTGGCACGGTGCTGGACGTGGCCGACGTGGAGCCGCTGCTGTCGCGCGACCGCCCGGCGCCGGACATGCTGGGCGCGGCACCTGGGCAGGGGAGCTGGCCGCTGACGGCGACGCTCGCCGAGATCGAGGCGCAGGTCATCCGCGCCCGCGTCGAGGCTTGCGGCGGCAACAAGCGCCAGGCGGCGGAGAGCCTCGGGATCGACCGCGGTACGCTGTACAACCGGCTGCGATCCTGAACACGTTCCCCAGGTTTCCTGGCCTGCTGTCGCAGCCGGCGGTAGAGTCCCTCCTCGTCGCCCTCGCGGGGGCACCCAAGGCAAGATGGCCCGCAGTTCCAGTGATCACTTCTCCCTGCTCGCCCCGGCGCACCAGGCTGCCATCCGGCAGCTGCCGCCGCGCCAGGATGTGCGCTACGAGGTGAAGTTCTCATTGACAAACGCTGAGTTGCCTCATGCGCTCGGCTGGGTGACGACCCATGCCTGCGGCTTTCGCAAGGCGTTCCCGGATCGCTTCGTCAACAATATCTACATGGATACCGCGGACTTGCAGGCGTACGAGGAGAACGCGGCTGGCATCGGCGATCGCGACAAGCTGCGCTTTCGCTGGTACGGGGACACCTGGGCGGCGTCCGCGGGCACCCTGGAAGTCAAATGCCGAAGCGACAGCGTGGGTTGGAAGTGGACGGCGCGCGTGCTGCAGCCCTTCGACCTGGAACACGCGACCTGGCAGCAGTTTCGCGACACGCTGCGCGGCGGGCTCGATGATTTGTTCGTCTTTCTGCTGGATCAGCAGCCGTTCGTGACGCTGGTGAACCGCTACCTGCGCTCCTACTTCGTGTCCCGCGACGGGCGCGTCCGGCTGACAATCGATCGGGAGATCCAGTCGTTTCCCCAACTTGGGCGCGCGCGGCCGGCGCTGCGCTTTGCGGCGCACCGCGCGCAGGCGGTGGTCCTCGAAGTGAAATGCGCCGTCGACGACAGGCCGCTGGCGGCGCGCGTGCTCAAGGACATCCCGTGGCGCGCGGCGCGGCACTCGAAATACGCAACCGGCATCGAGTCGATCGACAACCTGTAGATTCGCCACGCACAAGCGTGCGCACTTGACGGGCCGCGCGATGGGCCCACATTGGAAGGGCATGGCTGGCTCTGCTCCGATCCCGTTTGGCGACTACCTGCTGCTCGAGC
>CAIXAA010000307.1 GCA_903917305.1 uncultured Myxococcales bacterium
ACGGACTCGACCGCGATGCGCTCCGCGGTGCCGATCGCCGTTCCCGCCGCAATCACGCGGTGGCAGGCGACTGGCAGGAACATGCGCTGCACGTCGTCCGGCGTGGCGAAATCGCGCCCCGCCACCAGGGCGCGGGCTTGCACGGCGCGAAAAAAGCCAATCGATGCACGGGTCGACAGGCCCAGCTCCAGCGAGCGATCCTGCCGCGTCGCCTGGGCCAGCGCGTGCAGGTAGCTGAGCACCTCGTGGCTGACGTGCACCTTTTCCGCTGCCCGGATGAGCCCTTGCACCGCATTCTCGTCCGCGATGACCGGCGGCGCGTGCACCGGGGTTCCGTGCGCGGCAATGAGCGCCATCTCTTGCGCCGGCTCCAGGTAGCCCACCGAAATGCGCACCAGGAAGCGATCCAGCTGCGACTCCGGCAGCGGGTAGGTGCCGTGAAACTCGCGCGGATTCTGCGTGGCCAGCACCAGGAACGGCGTCGGCAGCACGTGCGTGCGGCCATCGACGGTGACGCGCCCCTCCGCCATCGCCTCGAGCAGCGCCGACTGCGTGCGCGGCGTGGTGCGGTTGATCTCGTCGGCCAGCAGCACGTGGCAGAAGATCGGCCCGGGCTTGAACTCGAACTGCCGCGTCTGCGGGTCGAAGATGCCGACGCCGACGATGTCCGCGGGCAGCAGGTCGCTGGCGAACTGGATGCGCTGGTGCGACAAACCCAGTACATGCGCGAAGGTGCGCGCCAGCGTCGTCTTGCCCACGCCCGGCACGTCCTCGAACAGCACGTGGCCGCGCGCCAGGATCGAGCACAGCACCAGCTCGACGACCTCGGTCTTGCCGACGAACGCCTCTTCGACGGCCGCGATGATCGCGCGGCACAGTTCGTGCGGCGTCCGGGTGGTGGTCAGCGAATCCGGTGCAAAGGTCATGGGTTGGCCTTGGATGGCTGCGAGCACCGCGCTGCGGCGGCGCGAATGGCGGCTTCGGACTGTGCGCCCAGCTTGGTGACCTGCTCCGGCGTGGCATGCAGGTCATGCTCGGCCAGATCGTGATCGACGTCGTGTTGCAACCGCTTGGCATCCTTGGTGTGGTGGCACAGGCTGTCGGCCACCACCGCGACGGTGATCGCGCGCTCCATCAGCTCCTCCGCCGCGGTGACCGCAGCCGGATCGCCTTTGTTGTCGCGGAGCAGCAGCCGGGCCTTGGCGCTCTCGGCCAGCGCGCGCTTGGGCTGGCCGTCCTCCAGCGCCACCTCTGCGAGATTCATGAACAACTGCGGCGTGTTCGGTTGCAGCCGCATGGCCTGCTCCAGCGCCGCGATCGCGCCCGTCAGGTCATGCTCGTGCTGGCGCGCCGCCGCGAGGACGTTCCACGCCTCCGCGCTGTCCGGGCTGACCTGGATGGCGCGGCGCAGGACGGCGAGCGCCTTCTGCCCCTCGCCCTTCTCCACCAGAAGCGCACCGGATTCTCTCAAAGCTTCGGGATGTTGCGGGTCGAGGCCCAGGCACTTGCCATACGCCGTGTCCGCCATGTCCAGTTCGCCCGCGACGGTCAGCACGCGGCCAAGGGTCAGCCAGGCCTCGGAACTTTGCGGCGCCAGCTGGGTCGCCCGATGCGCCTCCTCGAGCGCCTGCGGCACGCGTCCGCGTCCGAGCAGCGCCCGCGCAAGCTGGACGTGCAAGCCGGGATGATCGGGATGCAGCTTCAAGCCCGCCGCCGCCACCGCGCCCGCATTGACGAAATCGCGACGACCCATCAGCAGTTCGGCCATCCGCACCGCCGCTGCCGCATCGTTTGGCACCAGCGTCAGGCGCCGCGCGTAGACCGTGACCGCATCGTCGCGCAGGCCGGCGCCATCGAGCGCGCGTGCCAGCAAGTCCGCGATATCTGGATTGTTCGGCTCCGCGCTCATCCGCGGTTGCAGCAGGGCCAGCGCTTCCTTGTGCCGGCCGCGCAGCATCATCGTCTCGGCCAGGGCCAGCGCCGCGGCTTGATCGCCCTGCAAGGCCAGGGCCTTGAGCGCGCTCTCGGCTTCGGGCAGGTGGCCTTCGTCGCGCAGCGCCAGCGCCTGCTCCAGCGGGGTCTGCGTGCGTGTCGCGACCCTGGCGCCGCCGCAAGCGCAGGCGAGTATCGTCAGGACAACCAAGAGGTTCCGCGCAAGGCGCCGCCGCGCAACGGGCAGTCCCGGCAACGTCTGCAACACACGGTCCGCGTTGAGGCAATCGGTCATGGTGTCGGTCATTGAAGCATGGCCCATGCGGCGACTCAACTTTCGCGGCTCAAAGAGGCGCTGCCAGGCTCAGGACTTCTGCCAGCGCGCCTTGTTGCGCCCCACCTGTTCCGTGGTCGGGCGGGGCTTGCGTTGGATGCGTCCAGCGGCGTCGAGGTTCATCGTCGCGACGGAGAACAGCGGCTTGCTGCGCTCGACGCGGGCGTTCATGCCGACGTCGTCCGCGAATTCAGGTGGTATTTCACGGTCTTCGAAGATGGCCTGCCACGGACACTCGGGCTCGCACGCGCCGCAACTGATGCACTCGGCCGGGTGGATGAACAGCATGTTCGGCAGCGCGTCGGCGTCGGCGTTCTTGGGCTGGTAGATGCATTCGACGGGGCAGACTTCGACGCAGCCCATGTCCAGGCAGTCGATGCAGAGGCGGGTGATGACGTAGGCCATGGTTCCTTCCTGGTAGCGGCGCGGCATATGTTGACCGACGCGGCGTCAAACGCAATGGCGAACGCGGCTGCAACCGCGTGCGGCGCCAGCGCAGCCCACGGGAGGGGCAAGGGGGAACAAGGCAACTGTGCACGGCGTTTGGACATTGCTGGACCACTTCGCGAGTGGACCGAATCGGCAATGCGTGGTTGAATCCGCAGGTGCCTTGCGCGTTGAAGCTAGCGAGCACGGCGCGGCAGAGCTGCCAGCGCGTCCAAGGGAGAGGGAACCATGAGCAAGATCATCCACTCTGAAAACAGCGGCTTGCGCTGGCAGTGGGGCCTGTGCGCCCTCGTCGCGCTGGGCGCGGTCGGTTGCGGCCCGATGTACTACCAGGACCGCGACGACGGCTACTACCAGCAGAACGCGCCGGTCGAAGGGCAGGTGCCGCCGCCGCAGGCGCAGCCGCAGCAGCCGTACGCGCCGCAGGCGCAGCCGCAGCAGCCCTACGGCCAGCAGCCTGCGCCGCAAGGTTATGGCTACAATCAGCAAGCCGATGCCGGTGCGCCGGACCAGTACTTCTCGGACCTGGGCAGCTACGGCGCCTGGAGCTACACGCCAGAATACGG
>CAIXAA010000308.1 GCA_903917305.1 uncultured Myxococcales bacterium
CCGCTACATCACCGATCGCTTCCTGCCGGACAAGGCGATCGACCTGGTGGACGAGGCGGCGAGCCGTTTGCGAATTGAAATCGATAGCTTGCCGACCGAGATCGACCAGCTGCAGCGGCGCATCCAGCAGCTCGAGATCGAGGACCAGGCGCTGTCGCGCGAGCACGACCCGGCAAGCCGCGAGCGGCGCGCGCAGATGGAGCAAGAGCTTGGGGACTTGCGCGAGCAGGTCACGGCGCAGAAGGCGGTGTGGCAGCGCGAGAAGACGCTGATCGACGAGATTCGCAAGGCCAAGGAACACCTGGAGGAGTTGGGTATCCAGCTCGAGGCGGCGGAGCGGCGCCACGACCTGGAGGCGGCCGCGCGGCTGCGCTACGGCGAGATCCCGGAGCTGAACCGGACCATCGAGGCGACGCAGGCCAAGCTCGCGGAAGCACAGAAGGATGGCAAGATCCTCAACGAGGAGGTCGGCGCCGAGGAGATCGCCAAGGTGGTAAGCGCGTGGACCGGCGTGCCGATGCAGAAGATGCTCGAAGGGGAGCTGCAGAAGCTGCTGCACCTGGAAGAACAGCTGCAAAAACGCGTGGTTCATCAGGAAGAGGCGATCATCGCGGTGGCGAACGCGGTGCGGCGCTCGCGCTCCGGCCTGCAGGATCCGAACAGGCCTATGGGATCGTTCATCTTCTTGGGGCCGACCGGCGTCGGCAAGACCGAGCTGGTCAAGGCGCTGGCGGAGTTCCTGTTCGACGACGAGCGCGCCATGGTTCGCATCGACATGAGCGAATACATGGAGAAACACACGGTGGCGCGGCTGATTGGCGCGCCGCCCGGCTACATCGGCCACGAGGAAGGCGGGCAGCTGACCGAGGCCATCCGGCGCCGGCCGTACAGCGTGGTGCTGTTTGACGAGATCGAGAAGGCGCATCCGGATGTGCTGAACATCCTTCTGCAAGTGCTCGACGACGGGCGGCTGACGGACTCGCTCGGGCGCACGGTGGACTTCCGCAACACGCTGGTGCTGATGACGTCCAACGTCGGGAGCGCGGCGATCCTGGAGGCGTCGGGCGACGCCGCGGTGCGCAAGGTCGTGCAGGACGAGCTGCGGCGGCATTTCCGGCCGGAGTTCCTCAACCGCGTCGATGAGATCGTGATCTTCCAGAGCCTGCGCGAGGAGGACATGGTGCGCATCGTGGCGATCCAACTCAGCCGCTTTGCCCAGCGCTTGAAGGATCGCAAGCTGTCCATCACCGTGACCGAGGAGGCGCAGAAGCTGCTGGCGCACGAGGGCTACGATCCGCAGTACGGCGCGCGGCCCTTGAAGCGCACATTGCAGACAAGGCTGGAGAATCCGCTGGCGATGCAGCTGCTGGCCGGCAAGTACCCGCCGGGGAGCCACGTGGTCGTGGACGTGGCGCACGGGGACTTGTTGTTTTCGCTGGCAGACTAGCTCGCCTCTCCGTGGCCGCCGCGCGAGGCGCTATCCGACGCGGACGTAGCCGCCTTCCATCCCCAGCTGCCAGGTGTCGCCGACCAGCACCCAGATGCGAAACACGTACTCGTCGCGGTCGCGCACCTCGTACTCGTAGCGCACGCGCCCAGGGACCTCGAAGCGCAGCGTGTCGCCCTGCCAGTGCCCGGCCACCACCGCGCCGCCTTGCGCCGCCTGGCTGTCGAACCATTGCATCGTGTAGTTGCCGGCTTGCGCGTCGTAGCCGTAGATGCCGTGGCCCTCGAAGGTCAGGCGGCCGTCGCTGTCGTGCTGGGCGTAGTCGTTGATCAGGTACAGTCCGCCCATCGCCGGGCGGTTGTGCGTGAATCCGCTGCGAACGCGCTCGGTGGCGCTGAGCGGCGGGCCCTCGCGCTCCGTCGCCGTCCAAGAACCCGCCAAGGCGTCGATCAGGCGTTCGTGCTCGGGACGCAGAGCGGGCGACAGGGTCAGGTTTCGATGCGGCATGGGTGGACCTCCGGGCCCATCCTGGCGGCGCAACGGCTGCCGGTCAAGCTGCGCACGCCGCGGTCGTTTGGCGCGCCTCGCCACGCCGGGCGTCTTGTCCCGCGCCGCCATGTTCTGCATGCTGGCACCCATGCAACGACCTCTTCGCATCGGTTTGTGTGGCCTGGGCAACGTGGGCAGCGGTGTGGCCGAGCTGCTGGTGCGCGACTCCGCCACGCTGGCCAAGCGCGCTGGCGGGCCGCTGGTGCTCACGCATGTGGCGGTGCGCGACCCGCAGCGGTTGCGCGAAGTGAAGCTGGGCGAGGTGCACCTGGGCACGGATGCGGCGGCGCTGGCGGCGGACCCGGACATCGACATCCTGGTCGAAGTGATGGGCGGCATCGAGCCGGCACGCTCGCTCGTGCGCATGGCCCTGCTGCGCGGCGCCCACGTCGTCACGGCGAACAAGGAGCTGGTGGCGCGCCACGGCGCGGAGCTGCGGGCGGCCGCGCTGCAAGGCAAGGCCGGGCTGCACCTCGAAGCGGCGGTGGCCGGCGGCATCCCGATCGTCAAGGTGCTGTCGGAGTCGCTGACCGGCAACCGCTTGAAGGCCCTGATGGGCATCGTCAATGGCACGACGAACTACATCCTGACGCGCATGACCCGCTCGGGGCTGGATTTTCGTGCCGCGCTGGCGGAGGCGCAGCAGCTCGGCTACGCCGAAGCGGATCCGACGGCGGATGTCGACGGCCATGACGCGGCGAGCAAGCTGGCGATCCTGGCGGGGCTGGCGTTCGATGCCGAGGTCGATGCCGCGGCCGTGCACCGCGAGGGCATCGGCGGCATCACGCAGGGCGACATCGCGGCGGCCGCGGATTTGGGGCATGTGATCAAGCTGTTGGCGATCGCCAGGCCGCATCCCACCGGGCTGGAGCTGCGGGTCGGGCCGACGATGGTGCCGGCCGACCATCCGCTGGCCGGCGTGAGCGACGCGTTCAATGCCGTGTTCGTCGAAGGCGACGCGGTGGGCGACCTGATGCTCTACGGCCGCGGTGCCGGTCGCCTGCCCACGGCGAGCGCGGTGCTGGCCGACATCGTCGATGCCGCGCAGGACATCCGCCGCGGCGTGGCCGGTCGCCTGCTCGCCGCGCGGCGGCCGATGCGCGTGCTGCCGCTGGCCGACGTGATCTCGCGGTATTACTTCTCGATTTGGGTCGCGGATCAGCCCGGCGCGCTCGGTGCCATCACCACCGTGCTCGGCCGCCACGGCGTCAGCGTCGAGTCGATGATCCAGAAGGGCCGCCGCCAGGAGCCGATCGATCTCGTCTTCGTCACGCACACGGCGCGCGAGAGCCAGGTGCGCTCGGCGCTGACGGAGATCGCTGGCCTGCCACAAGTGGCCAAGATTGCCCAGGTTTTGCGCGTGGAAGGTCCGCCGGACTGACGGCGCTCTCCCGGAGCCGGCGCGTCCGCATCGGCGCGCTCGGCGACCAGAAGACACTGCCGAGCACCTCATCAGAAACGAGTTTCGGATGGGTGCTCTACGGCTGCGGCGTGCAATCGACCGGATTGACGGCCTTGGCGCCCGGTGCCAGCAGCTTCAAGGACATCTGCGTGATGCCCGCCTGATCCGCGGCCTTGTTCAGGAACATCAGGTAGATGCGCCCACCCTGCGGCGGCGTGCACTTGCCCGTCAACGTGAGCTTCTGGCTCTGGTCCTGCGGACTTTGCGGCGCGTCGAACAGGCCATCGCCGTAGATGTCGCCGCCGCCCATGTAGAGGAACAGCACCGGCTTGGCCAGGCGCACCGCGAGGCTCAGCACCGCCGCGGCCGGGGGGCCATACTGGCTCTGCGACTCCGCAATCCACTGCAGCTCGACGCCGCCCGAGTTTGGCGGCACATCAACGTAGAACTGCACGTAACCCGGCAGACCCTTGGGCATCTGCGCCGCTGCCTGCGCCGGCAGGCCCTCGACGGTGTACGGCACCTTCTCCGCGGTCTGGTCGACGTTGTAGTTGACGTACGGCTTGGTGCGCACGCAGCCAAGAACCCCGTGATCATTGAGGATCTTCTCGACCATGCCGCCCGTGATCGTGTCGACGTTGTTCGCCTCGGCCAGGATCAGCTTGCCGGCCTTGGCCAGGTTCGTATCCGACGTGAAACTCTGCAGTGCATTCAAGATGATCGTGTCGGTCTGCGGCGCGCCGAGCGCCTTGCGGATCTCCCATGCCGCCGACGAGATGATCTTGCCGTCCGCGTGCACTTCGGTGGTCAGGTCGTCCGGGCAGCGCCGCTTTTGCGTGAGATCCCGCTGCATTTTCTGACCCATCACGCTCAGCGCGTACGTGCCGATGATCGGCTGATCCATCATCGACGCCGCGAAGTAGTCCGCGAAGCCTTCGTTCATCGCGTTGGGCAGGTTGTCCATGCCGATGTCGTCGTACGCCATGCCGGTCAGCCGCGTCGCGCCCACCTCGGCGTGCGTGTACTCGTGGTAGATGACCGAGGCGTCGTAGGTGAAGTCCACGTCCTGGTACTGGCCGAACACGATCGCGCCCGGATCGCGAGGCGGCAGGCCGAATTGGACGAACGCCTCCTTGGGCATGAACGCGGAGTTGGGAAAGCCCTGCCAGCCGCCCGCCGCCGGGATGTTCATCGTCACATTGACCAGCGCCTGCAACGGGAAGTCCATGTTCGTCAGGCCGAAATTGTCGTGGAAGTAATCGTGGATCTTGTTGACGTGGTAGTACATCTGCACTTCGGCAAAGGGATCGCCCGGATCGCTGTAGTCATCCGGCGGCACGACGCTGAGGTAGCTGCCGTCCGCGTCGGGCACGACCGTCGCGACCTCGTGGCACAAGTGCCCGAACTGATAGCCTTGCTGCGACATCGGTAGGCCGCCGTCCTCCTGCAGGCAGTTGCTCACCGACACCGAGGCGCCGGTCAGGTGACCGTCCGGATCGGTCGGCGGCACGAGGCCGACCTTGGTCGCCTGCTTCTTGTCGGTGACCGGATCGCGCGCAAAAACCCAGGCTTGGGGCGGACCTTTGGGCACGTCGGCAGCGCCAGGCACGTCTTCGGCCGCGATCGCCACATCGGCGCCAGCGTCGACGCCGTTGGCGGCGGCTTGGAGGGCAGCGGTGGGAGCGGCCGGCGACGCGCAGGCGGCGCACAGGGCAAGGGTAGCGAAGAAAGGCGCGAAACGAGACATGGCGACCTCGGCGGCGGTCAATGCAGGACGGTGTTGTGTTGTTCGAGGAGGTGGCCGTCGCGGGCGTCGACCAGCACGAGGCGGACATCCTGCAGCGGCGTGCGCACGACCTCGACGACGAAGGCGTGCGCGGACTTGCCTGCCGTGGCGAGGACGGTCTCGTGCGCCTGGCTGACCTGCGCCACCGGCGTCTTGTCCTGCGGACGCGTGCCGAACACGGCGCGCACGGCCGCATCGCGCGCCTGCGCCTCGGTCAGCGTGCCGCGCTGGAAGGGCGTGACGGGCAGCACGTCGCTGCTGATCGTCAGCACGCGGCCGTCGTTGTCCATGGCCACGGTCACGAAGCGGTTGTACACCGGCAGCCCGCCCAGGCCGATCGGGCACAGCTGCGTGAAGCGCGCCACCGTGCGATTGCGCGTCTGCTTCTGGTCGACGTAGCGCAGCTCTGTCGCGGCAACCGCCAGCAAGTCCGCGTGGGCTTGCAGGAAGGCCTCCGCGCGCTGGCGCGGCGTGCCGGCGATCGTCGGGGTCGACAGGCCGGTGACCAGCGCGGCGCCCGGCTTGTCGGCGTCCCATGTGGCATCGGCGCGTGGCGATTCGCGGTGCAGCGCGGCGAAAGCCTGCTCGGCGCGGGCGCGCAGGCCCGCAGCCGGCAGCGCGTGCGCCGCCGAGGCCAGCGTGCAAAGAACCGCCACGACGGCCAACGTGGTCCGCGCGGTTGGATTGCGTTGCGTTTTTGCAGTCACGAGGACCTCCGGTGCGCGCCGGCGGGGGCGCGAGGGCGCGTGAAGCTAGCACGACTGCGCGCCGCTGCATCCTCGAACGTGGCAGGGCTACAAAAATTTACAGGTTCGCAACACGCCGGCACGTTTGGCCCTAGCCAAGCACCGTACCCAATCCCGGCACCAGGCGCAGCAAGCGCACGCCGAGGAACGTCAGGCCCAGGCCGACGCTCGCCAGCAGCGGGATGCCGTACGCCGGATGGCAGACGACGGTGTTCAGGCGTACGCCGAGGTAGCCTTGCTGCAGCGTCTCGAGCACCAGCACATGGGCGAAATAGATGGCAAAACTATCCCTGCCGACGGCGCCCAGCAGCCGCAGCACCCGGGGCCAGCGCGCCTGCAGTTCCTCCACCGGCAGCGCGGTCAGGCAGGCGTAGAGGCCGCAAGCAGCGAGAATGACGTTGATGCTCAGGTAGTCGTACCAGGCCTGCTCCAGGTTGCCGCCTGCTGCCACGGTGCCTTGCCAGGTCGCCCACGCCGTCCAGGCAAAGGCGGCCAGCCACACGCCCAGGCCGATGCGCCAGTCCAGGCGGTCGCGGCGCAGGATGGCGCCGAGCACGAAGTAGCCGACAAAGCCGGAGAGCGGCAGCAGCCCGCCGCCCAGGTGCACCCAGTCCCAGCGCGCGAGCAGCGGCGCGATCGCCTGGCCCGCGAACCACACGCCGGCGCCGTAGCGCAGCAGGTTGCGGTCGGCGTGCGTCAGCAGGACGCGCAGCAGCGGCGTGGCGAGGTAGAGGCCGATCAGCATGTACAGGAACCAGAAGTGGAAGTACGGGCTGCCTTCGACGGTGTTGTGCCAGATCAGCGACCAGCCCACGGCTTCGCCTTTGACGACATGGCGCCAGGCGAAATAGACGGCGGCCCACAGCAGGAAAGGGGCGCCGATGCGGGCGACGCGCTTGCGGAAGAACGCCCCGAGCGGCTCGGACTTGCCGGGCGCGAGCAGCAGGCCGCCGCTGAGCAGCAGGAACAGCGGCACCGCCGGACGCGCCAAGGAATCGTAGAGGTTCGCCGCCCACCAGCGTCCCGTGTCCTGCGCGGGCAGGTGCCAGATGACCGGCTCCGCCGCCGAGTGCAGCAGCACGACGAGCCAGATGGCAAACGCGCGGATGACATCGCCGGGCACGCTCGGGAGCGGGGCGGCAGCAGGCGGCATGGCGGGCGCGTCGGGCATCGGAACCTCGGCGCGCAAGCCTAGCCTTGCCGAGGCGGGTTGGGTAGTTGCCGGCGGTCCGGACAGGACCTCGTTGCGCAACCCAGCGTCAATCCAGGCAGCAGAGCACGCCGCCCTGCTGCTCCGGGTGCGTCTTGACCACGTTGAGCGCCTCTTTCTCGGTGTCGCTGCCGCAGTTCCAACTATTGGGCAACCCTGGGTATTTGCCCAAGTGGTTGCACCAGTCGCCGCAGCCGAGGTCGTTGCGCAAGCCCTTGCACTGGTCGTGCGACGACATGCTCAGCGGTGCGCACATCGCCTTGACCGTCGCGTTCGACGTGAAGTCGCAGCCCAAGTTGCCGCAACCAAAGAGGTCGTTGGTGGCGTCGGCGCCGCTCTTGCACTCGAAGGCGCCGGTGGAGGACATCTGGCTGGTGAAGAACACCGGGTCCGGCTTGCCGCCCGTCAGGCTGTCGCCGTTCATCACGCCCAGGCAGCCGTCGGTGTTGCGGTAGACGACGTCGTCCTTGCC
>CAIXAA010000309.1 GCA_903917305.1 uncultured Myxococcales bacterium
GCGACGTGGATCGAGACCGGGACCCCAAGATCCGCAGCTTTCTTCCACAAAGGCCCAAGCCGCGGATCATCGGCCGGAATCAGGTGATCCTGCAGGTCCGTCACGCCCAGTCCCAGCGCCTTGGAGATCTTGAGGCCGCGAAAGCCGAACTGCGTCACCGACAATTCGAGCCGCGCCGCCTCGCGATCGCCCCAGTCGGGCGCGCCAAAGCCGCTCCAGTCCGGGTTCTCGAAGTTCAGGATGCGCCCGCCCAGCCGCTTGCTCAGCTCTTGCGCCGCAAGCCACGCCTCCGGGCCGCGATGCAACGAGCCGCCGCTCAAGTTCACGAACGTTTCGATGCCGTTCTCGGTCATGATCCGCGCGATGCGGTCCAGGCCGTCCAGCGACAGGTGCGCGTGGTAGTCGATGATCGGCGGGCGCACGTACGGCTTGGGCGCCGCGGGCTTGGGCGCCGCAGCGCGGGTGCAGCACAGCGTGAGCGCAGCAAGGGCCAGCGCCAGTGCCGATTTGCGCGCCAGGCGAGCGATCACGCGCGCACCCGTCCTCATCCGTGCACGGGCCGCGGCCGCGTCGTGCGTTGCTCGATCGGCTTCTTGTAGTCGCGTCCTTGGAAGATGCGCTGCACGTAGACGCCCGGCGTGTGGATGTGGTCGGGCTCGAGCTCGCCCACCTCCACCAGTTCCTCGACCTCGGCAATGGTGATGCGACCGGCGGCGGCCATCATCGGCGCGAAGTTGCGCGCCGTCTTGCGGTACATCAGGTTGCCCCAGCGATCGCCCTTCCACGCCTTCACGAACGCGAACTCGCCGCGGATGCCGGTCTCGAGGATGCACGGCTTGCCGCCAAACTCGCGGACTTCCTTGCCCTCTGCGATCAGCGTGCCGGCGCCGGTCGGCGTGAAGAAAGCAGGAATGCCGGCGCCGCCCGCGCGGATGCGCTCGGCCAGCGTACCTTGGGGGTTGAGCTCGACTTCCAGCTCCCCAGACAGGAACTGCCGCTCGAACTCTTTGTTCTCGCCGACATAGCTCGACACCATCTTGCGGATCTGCCGGGTCTGCAGCAGCACGCCCAGGCCGTCGTTCGTGGTGCCGGCGTTGTTCGACACGACGGTCAACTGCCGGGTGCCGCGGCGGTGCACGGCGGCGATGAGGTTCTCCGGATTGCCGCACAGACCGAAGCCGGAAAAGAGAACGGTCATGCCGTCCTGCAGATCGAAGATGGCGCTGTCGGCGTCGGCGAAGACCTTGTTCATGCGGGCTACCTCGTGCAGCAGATGCGCATGGCGGATAGCACGGGATCTGCCAAAAAACAACGCGGGGAGGACCGTCGCCGATCCTCCCCGCGCTTCGAACCAGAATCAGGAACCTACTTGGCGGGAGCCGGAGCCGGAGCCGGAGCCGCAGCGGCCGGAGCCGGGGCCGGAGCCGCGCCCGGAGCGGGAGCCGCACCCGGAGCCGGAGCCGCGCCCGGAGCCGGAGCCGCGCCCGGAGCCGGAGCCGCGCCC
>CAIXAA010000310.1 GCA_903917305.1 uncultured Myxococcales bacterium
GGACAACGCGCAATCGACGCAGGACAAGCTGGCGTACAAGAAAGGGACCGCCACAGCGACGCGCACGCACGACGCGAAATGGAAGGACGAAGAGGGGGTAGGGCACAAGGAAGGCTCGTCCGGCTACGTCTCGGCGGACCAGGAAGGCAAGACCGTCGTTGGCGGCAGCAAGACGACCGGCGAAAAGCACGGTGATGACAGCAGCGAACGCACGCTGGGCGCGCACGTCGGGCAGAAGGACGGCGACCTGCAGGGCGGCGTGTCGGGCTCGCAGACCAAGGGCGACGACGTCCACAAGGTGCAGAAGGGCGCGAACATCGGCGTGGGCGACAAGGGCTTCGAGGCGGACGTGAGCCGCAAGAAGACGCTGCAGGTCGAGGGCGACGAGGACAACGCGCAGTCGAGCTCGCAGAGCCTGTCGTACAAGGATGGCAAGGCCAAGGCCGCCATCGGCAGCGACGCGCAGTGGAAGGACGAGGAAGGAACCAAGCATAAGTCCTCGAGTTCCACCAGCGTTGGCGTCGACAAGGACGGGAACGTCAGCGCGGGGCACGACCGCAGCAGCTCCACCGTCGACGCGGCAGGCAACAGCAACGAGAAGAAGATCGGCGTTGGGTTCGATGCCGGCAAGGGCGAGGCGACGCTCAAGGGCTCGAGCGTGCACAAGGACGCGGAAGGCGAGGTGAAGAAGGGCGTTTCCGGCTCGGCAACCATCGGCAAGGACAAGGTCGCCGGCGAAGTCGCCCTGACGCGCGGCAAGGAGACGGTCAGCGCCAGCGCCGGCATCACGGTCAAGTGCAAGCCGCCCGTGCTCGACAAGGCCACCGGTCTGTGGAGCATCGACTACACGCGAGAGATGAAGGCCGGCGCGGGCTTGGGCACCAAGAAGGGCAAGGTCGGCGTCGGCGTCACCGGCGCAGCGACCAAGGTCGACGCGGGCGTGCAGAAGTTCAGCTCCAAGGAAGAGGCGGAGGACTTCGCGCGCAACGCGGCGTTCCGCATCGGCGCGCTGGAGGACAAGGCATCGACGGCCGAAGGCGCCGCAACGATGAAGGAAGGCGAGGAGATCTCCGTCGCCACCGGCAAGAAGGCGGGCTTTGACGCCAATGTCACGGTCGAAGGCGTCGAGGTCGGCGGCGGCGCGGACGTGGCGCACACCAGCTCGCGCAGCGTCAAGAAAGTCGGCAAGGATCTCCTGGAGGTGCGGGTCGGCAAGGGCGACATCGACGGCTACCACGGCTCGGTCGGTGCGGCCGGCATCAAGATGAAGGGCGCCAAGAAGCACTCGGAATCCGAAGAGTTGACCGTGCGCTTCGACCTGTCCAAGTCCGAAGGCAAGGCGGCGTACGACGCGTTCATGAAGACGGGCAGGGTGCCGAAGGAAGGCGCCAAGATCATGGAGGAGTCTCGCGGCCACGAGGACGAGAGCTCCAGCGGCGTCGAGGCTTTGGGCGCGTCGGCGGAAGTGACGCACACGACGTCCGAGAAGGTCACGCACAAGGACGGGCACAAGACCGAGCAGTACGAAGGCAAGGAGGGCGTGGGCGTCAGCATCCCGCTGCTGGGGCACCTGAACGCCGATACGTCGCTGGCGGTCGAGGAAGAGGACGACAAGAAGCGGACCTACAAGCAGACCACGCACGTCGAAGCGACCGACGGCGCGGATGCCGCGATGCAGCTGGCGGAGGCCACGGGCACGCACGGCAGCGTCTACAACGTCGGCAAGTCTTCCGGGAAGTGGGCGGTGACGTCGTACTTCACGGAGAGCCAGGTCAAGACGCTGGTCGAGAAGCTGCTGGGCGGCCACGCCAATGTCAGTGCGCTGACGGTGCTCGGCACGGGGCCGGCGGATCGGCTGACGGGGGCGATTCGCCAAGCCGGCGGCAATACGGACGATTGGTGGCGCGCGCTGTCCGGCTTCATCGCCGAGACGGGCACCAAGGGCATCGCGGTGATTCGCGACATCACCGGCGCGGAACCGAAGTATGACGTGGGGTTGGAGGGCGATCCGAACTTCCCGGGCGAGAGCGGGCGGCGCGCGATGGAGGCCAAGGTCCGCGAGCTCACGCTGGCCGTGGCCAAGCCGGGCGCGGACGGTCCGGGGCTGGCGCGCACCATCCAGGGCGATATCGCGGCGCTGGAGCAGAGGCTGGCGGCCATCAGCGAACCGATGCGTTACAAGGACTTGCCGATCGAGCTGCGCCAGCAGGAGATGCACAAGGTCCAGGGCTTCGTCCAGGCGCTGACCGGCCTGCGCGACCAGGCGGTGGGGCTGGTGCAGCCCAAGGCCGAGGCCAAGACCGAGGCGCAGCAGCCGGCTCCGGCCAAGAAGGGCAAGCATTCCAAGGCGGAGAGCGCGGCGCCGGCGCCGGCTCCGGTGGATCCGCAGGCGCTGCAGCTCTCGGCCAAGCAGGCGGCGCTGGCGACGGCGGATCCGACGTTCGGGCGGTTCAAGGCCAAGGCGACTGCGGCGCTGCAGGTGGTGCGCAAGTCGCGCTGGGTGCACAACGGCGCGTATTGCTTCTCGGATTCAGCGCGCTCGAAGTTCGGCGAGACGCACTGGTACGGCGATGGCGCGGATGTCGGCGACTACGTCGCGGCGGACGACAGCTTCAACAAAGGTTTCGCGTTCTTGAGCCTGGCTCGCGCCCTCGATCAGCGGCTCGAGAAGACGCGGCTGGAGTATGCGCTGGCGGTGGCCGAGCCGGACAAGGCCTTGAAGCTCATCGATGCGCTGCTGAC
>CAIXAA010000311.1 GCA_903917305.1 uncultured Myxococcales bacterium
AGCGCAGCGGCGAGATCCTTGGCCGCGACCTCCAGCGTCTCGGCCAGGGCATTCAGCGTCGGCGGCGCGAGGCCCTGCGCCGCGATCGCCGCCACCGCCGTGTCCACCAGGTCCTGCTGCACGACCGCGCGCGGCGCGAACGACGGCAGCGCCACCAGCGGCCCCTGCTGCTTGAGCGCGCCACGTTTCAGAAGCCCGGCAAGCACTTGCGCCGTCGCCGACGCGTCCAGCCAGCTGCCGACGAGGCGATGGACCTGCTCGGGCTCGATGCCCGGCCGCTGGTCCTGCTGCTGGTGGAACTGCGCGATCACCTGGAGGATCTTGCTCTCGAGGAAGGCCACGGCCGGCACGCTCAGGTAGATCGGCGGCGCACCCGCGCGGCGGATGCGGCCGGCGGCGAGCAGGGCCTTGAGCGCGCGCTCCACGGCCGCCGGCTCCGCCTGGGCTTGCTGGCGCAGCGTCGCCTCGCTCGCGCCGCGCACGCCGGCCAGCGCAAGCAGCGCCGCCACCTGGTCCTCGGCCCGCGGCGAGCCCAGATCCGTCAGCGTCGCAAGGACTTGCGCATCCGCGAGCCGGTGGCGCTGCGGCGCCGGGTGCAGCACGTGACCGCCGGCCATCGTCTGGCCATGGCGCGGATCGACGCGGGAAGCGCGCACCACGAACCCCTCGCCCGCCGCCACGGGCAGCGGCGCATCCAGGTGGATCTGCACCAGCGCGTCACTGCCGGGCAGCTGCGGCTCGCCCGTCAGCTGCACCACGGTCCCTTCCACCTGCGTCGTCCCCAGGTGCACGGTCGCCCGGCGCCGCACCGGCAGCGGTTTCTGGCCGTTGTCCAGCAGCGTGAGCCGGGCATCGAAGCGCTGCGTGCAGGGCAGCGTGCCCGGCGTCGCCAGCAGCGAACCGACCGGCGCGTCCTCCAATGTCGCCGCCGCGAGGTTCAGCGCCACGCGCCCCGGTGCCGCGGCCTTGGCCAAGGTCTGGCCGTGCCGTTCGATGCTGCGCACCCGAAAGACCTTGCCGGACGGCAGGATCTCCAGGGCATCCTCGATGGCGACCTGACCCTGCACGGCGGTGCCCGCGACGATCGTGCCGCGGCCAGGCAGCGAGAAGGACCGGTCGATGGCCATGCGAAACGGGCGCATGGCGTCCTGGCTGCGGGTCGGGAACGTCGCGCACCAGGCCGCGAGCTGTTCGCGCAGCGCTGCCACCGAGTCCGGCTGCCGCACCGAGACCGGCCAGACCGGCGCGCCTTCCAGGAACGTGCCGGCCGTCAGCGCCGTCAGCTCCTCGCGCACAAGGTCGAGCATGAACGCGTCGGCGAGATCGACCTTGGTCAGCACGATGGCGCCGCGTCTCACGCCCAGCAGCCGGCAGATCGCCAGATGTTCACGGCCTTGGGGCATCACGCCCTCATCCGCGGCGATGCACAGCAGCACGGCGTCGATGCCGGCGGCGCCGGAGATCATGCGGCGCACGAAGCGCTCGTGACCTGGCATGTCGACCAGGGCGACGCGCTGGTTGCCGCCTGCCGGCGTGGCGAGATCGAGCCAGGCAAAGCCCAACTCGATGCTGATGCCGCGCTTCTGCTCTTCGGGCAGGCGATCGGTCTCGATGCCGGTCAGGGCCCGCACCAGCGAGGTCTTGCCGTGGTCGACGTGGCCGGCGATGCCCAAAGTCAGCACGAATTCACCCGCGGCAGGCGCGCCGAGCGCCGGAGGATAATTGACCCCCTGCTGCGCGCAAGGTAGCGTCGGCCCAAGGACCGCTGCCGCACGCGCACGCCTGCGCCGCTGCGAGCGTGAGGCCAAGGGAGTCGGCGCGCGTGAATGTCCGCTGTCCGAATTGCAAGGCCGTCTTCCCCGCCAGTGCGTCGGTCGCTGCGGGCGAAGCCGTTGAATGTCCACTGTGCCTCATGCGGTTCCAGACCGGCGGCGAGGAGACGATCAGTCTGCCTCAAGCGCCCGGTCCAGGGGCGGCCAAGCCGGTCGACGACGAATTCGAAAGCTTTGGTGCGCCGGTCCGCTACGCCCAGACGAGCGTCTTCGGTTCGAATGCCCGCCAGCCCGCGCCGCCCCAAGCTGCGCCGGTCAAGTCGGTCGAGCCGACCCAGACCGCCTCGCGCCACCCGCCCAGCGAGACGGCCGAGATCGGCTTCTCGACGCCAGATCGCAGCGAAGGTATTGATTTCAATGCCCTGCTTGCCGACGCCGTCAACTCGCCGCCGGCCAGTTCGCCTGGTGCCGCGGAGCCGACGCGTGCCGTGACGTTCGGGCGCATCAGCCAGCCGCGAGGCGGTGCGGGTGCCTCCGACGACATCATGCAGGGCGCCATCAAGCCGCTCGCGCCGATCACGTCCCCCGCGATGATCAGCGCGCCGCTGCCAGGTGCCGCGGCGGATGACTTCGACACGATGTTCGAGCTGCCGACCACGAGCGCGTTGGGTTCGGAATTCGACGACATTTCCGTAGGTCTCACGGCCGGCACCGAGGACGTGGTCGAGTCGCCCGCGCTGCGCCGCCCGCCGCCGCGCGCCCGCCCGCAGCGCAAGCCGTCGGCGCCGTCGCGGCCGCTGCGCGCCGTGGCCGTGGGCCTGCTCCTGTTCGTTGTTGGTCTGGGTATCGCTGCGCAGTTCATGGGTTATGGATGGTTCGCCACCAAGCTCTGGCTGACCAAAGAGGACGCGACGAGC
>CAIXAA010000312.1 GCA_903917305.1 uncultured Myxococcales bacterium
GTGCGATGCGCCACCGTTCCCATGTAAGACGCGGCAGTGGTCTGGTAGGCAGGTGTGGGCGTATACATGCTGGTGCCGCCCCCGGTGCGCGACCAGCCGATTTCCGTTCGGGAACCGCTACCGGAGTAGGTCAGCGTGGTGCCGCCGACGGCGACAACGTTGGGTGAAACCGCGGGCCACTGAACGGCTGCGCCTGAGTCGCCGGTGGCGGCGAGGTAGGTCATGCCGGTCGCCGCGAACACCGAGTCCACCGCAGCCGTCCAGTTGCCTTCCGTGGCGCCGAAGCTCATCGACACGACCCCGGGCCCCATCGAATTGGCCAGCTTGACGGCGCCCAGGAGACTGTTCAGGGTCGCGTCCGGCGCCTCGATCAGGATGATGCGCGCCAGCGGTGCCGTGGCGTGGGCCCATTCGACATCGAGCGCGATCTCGGTGGCCCAGCCGGCGTCATAGGCCGGCGCGGCGCCGGCCATGGTGCCGCCGGCGGTGTTGTAAACGACAGAGAAGCTGCAGCCGCTGGCCGATGCCGCGGCCAGGGGCAGTCGGGCACTGGCCGCGATGGTCTGGGTGGCGCAGCTCGGCAGCCCGAACTTCTGGTTGAAAGCCGCCAGCTCTGAGGCGGCATTCGGATCGTGCATTGCGTCGACGATGTAGATCGTCTGTCCGGCGCCCAGTTGAGCGGCCTGAGCCGCGGTGAGCGTGCTCCCGGCCACGGGCAGGACAGGCAGGGCGTATGCAGCGCGGATCTGCGCCGGCGAATAGGTCAGCACTGTGCCGGCCGCGGCCATCGGGTTCGCCGCGCCCCGAGCGCTCACCGGCTGAGTGGACCGGGCGGCTTCCAGCGCAGGCACGGTCAGGCGGCGCGTGGACAGGTTTCTGGACTCCGCGGGTACCGTCTGCGTGCGAGGCACCATATGCGCCGAGGTGTCGCTGTAGACCGAGTCGGCGTCGTCAGGCTCGTTCAGCAGTAACGGGGCAATGTGGAATGCCGGTTGCGCAAGCTGCACCGCAGCCGCGTCCGGCAAGGTCGCAATGTCCAGCTGCAGGGTTGTCGCGGCGCTGGCCAGCGGTGTCGCGAGCGACTGACTGCCGGATACGGCGGCGCCGTCACCGCCACCGCCGCAAGCACTCAGGAGCGCCGCTGCGCATGCGGCCGGCAACGACGCCGAGCGGAGGGGCTTGAATATCGACATGGGGGAAGTTCGCTTCATGGCCGCTACGCTCCTTGCTGGGCGAGGGCGCCGCTCGGACAACGCCCGCTCGGCCTGCGCAGCGCAAGCCTGGCGATACGTCGGCAACCCCGCTGCCGTGACGCTTGCGCGCTGTAGGCCGGTGGTTTTGCGCCACCGTCTTTCGACGATTTTGCCCTCTGTGATCGGGTTCAATGCCCCTGCATCGGGCAGAGGCGGCATCCGCCTGACCTTCTACGTGGCGGCCGACAAAAAGTCAAGAGCCATGGGCTTGTTGTACGATGACGCCTTTCCGTCACGGATATCGCGGATTGTGCCCGAGCCCACTGCCTTCTGTCGCGCATAGCCTCTTGAAACCTTTCGACTTCGACACGCCTATCGACCGCCGCGGCGGCGACTCGGTCAAATGGAACAAGTATGCCGGCCGCGACGTCATCCCGTTGTGGGTGGCGGACATGGACTTCGCCGCGCCGCCGGCCGTGCTCGCTGCCTTGCGGCGCCGAGTCGGCCAAGCTGTCTTCGGCTATGGCGGGGAATGGCCGCCCCTGGTCGATGCAGTGGTCGATCATCTGGCCCAGGCGTACCGGTGGACCATAGACCGACAGTGGCTGGTCTGGCTGCCCGGCCTGGTGACGGGTCTCAACGTTGCCTGCCGGGCCGTCGGCAAGCCCGGCAGCGCCGTATTCAGCAGTACCCCGATCTACCCGCCCTTCCTCTCGGCGCCGCAGAATTCCGGGCGCCGGGTCGTGAGCGCGCCGCTGGCCCATCTCGGCGGCCGCTGGCAATGGGATTTTGCCGCGACCGA
>CAIXAA010000313.1 GCA_903917305.1 uncultured Myxococcales bacterium
ACGCCGGACAACCGCCTGAAAGCGTGCTGGAAGCGACGACGGCGGCGGCCAAGACGTGCCCAGGCCATGCCGTGGTCGACCATTTTGCCGGCAGCGCGCTCGTGAAGGCCGGTCGGCTGGTGGAGGCCGAGACGGCGTTTGCACGGGCGATCGCCGCCGCGCCAGGCTATGAAGCGCCGCAGTTCAACCTGGGAATCCTCATGCTTTTACAGAAGAAAGGCCAAGCGGCGCTGCCGGTCTTCCAGGCGCTCGCGCTGCACTCGCCGGACAAGCCCGAGCTGTTCGTGGCGCTGGGGCAGGCGCAGGCGCTGCTGGGGCACGACGCGGAGGCCAAGGCGGCGTGGTGCCGGGCCAAGAAGCTGGGGAGTGCGGACGCGGCGCGGCTCTGTCCGTAGCGCCCGCGCTTTGCGCCGATGCTGGTCTGTGCGATGCTCCATCGTCTCCGGCAGTTCTGCGCCGCAGCGGGTGTCCATGTCCCTTTCCTCCATTGCCAGACACCCGATCGCCTTGCTGTTGCTCTTCCTGGCCAGCTGCAGCAGCGGCTCGACCGCGACCTCCGGCGTGGGCGCCAGGGCCGACGCGGCCGTGGACGTCGAGGGGCCCAGCGACCTCTCCGGCCTGTCCGGGGACGCCGCGGCCGACCAAGCGGATGTCGCCACAACGGAATTGCCCGCAGCCTCCTGCCCCGGCGGCGCACGCTGCCCCTGCACGAGCCACGGCGACTGCGACGGCGGCATCTGCCTGGAGACGTCCGGCGGCCACATCTGCGCCGCGGCGTGCTCGGGCGAATCGGGCTGCACGGAGGTCGAAACCTGCACCGCCTACGCGACTTCCGGCGGCGACTTCGTGACCGTGTGCGTGCCGCGCTGGGTCACGCTGTGCGCGCCGTGCCGCAGCGACGCGGAGTGCCAGGCCGCGGTCGGCAGCGGCAATCCGGCGTGCTACGACGGTGGCGCCGCGGGCTCCTTCTGCTCGGCGCCGTGCGGCGCGAAGATCACATGCCCGAATGGCTTTTCCTGCGAGGGAACGCCGCCGCGCTGCGTCCCCGCGGCTGGCGAGTGCCCGTGCAGCGCCTGGGCGGTCGCGCACGCCCGCGCCACCGACTGCACGCGCAGCAACGGGGTCGGCACGTGCAAGGCCGTCCGCACCTGCGCGCAACCTGGCCCGCTGCCCGCGTGCAGCGCCGCGCAAGCCAGCCCGGAGACGTGCAACGGCGCCGACGACGACTGCGACGGCCTGACCGACAACGGCGCCGACGCCGCGTGCAGCGACAGCGACCCGTGCACGCAGGACTTCTGCGAGGGTGGCGGCTGCAAGCACGCGAGCGCGGTCGTCTGCGGCGACGGCGTGTGCATGGACAAATGCGGCGAGGCGCCGGCCAGTTGCTCGGTCGACTGCCACGTGTGCGGCGACGGGTCGTGCTCGCCCGGCGAAGGGCCTCAAGCTTGCCCGCAGGATTGCTGCGGAAGTTGCGGCGACGGCAAATGCACCGGCTACAGCTGCGGCGAGGACAACGCGAAGAACGCGGCGTACTGCCCGGCCGACTGCGGCACGGCGTGCGGCAACAAGGTGTGCGACAAGGGCGAGAGCCCTTCGACCTGCGCCACCGACTGCGCGACGCAGGTGTGCGGCAACCACGTGTGCGAGGTCAGCGACGGCGGTCCCACCGCCTGCCCGCAGGACTGCGGCAACGCCTGCGGCAACTGCACGTGCGACAAGGGTGAAACCTTCGACACCTGTCCGACGGACTGCGGTTTTTGCGGGGACGGGACGTGCAGCCTGTGCGACGCGCTCGGCGAGACGGCCAAGACATGCCCCAGCGACTGCGGGGACTTGAAGTTGATCGGCTGCACGCTGGCCTGGGGCCTGTTCTGCAAGGACGGCTCGCCGTGCACGGACGACCTGTGCCAGCCGGGCACGGGCTGCACGCACCTCGCCAACAGCGCGGCGTGCGACGACGGCAACGTCTGCACGCTCGCCGACGAATGCACGCAGGGCAGCTGCGTCGGCACGCCGAACCCGTGCGATGACGGCAACCCGTGCACCAACGACTTGTGCGACCTCGCGACCGGCTGCCAGCACAAGCTGGCGCCGAGCAACGCCTGCAAGCCCACGATTGCCGTGACCTGGCCGCCGCGTGCCGCGACGCTGGACGGCGCCGCGCAGGTGGAACTGGCTGGAACTGTGACGGATGCGGCGGCGAGCATCATCGCGCTGACCTTGAACGGCAGTCCCCTCGACGTCGATCCCACCGGCGCTTTCGTCGGGCAGATGCTGGCGGTGCCGGGTGCGAACGTCATGGTGCTCGAAGCGACCGATGCGCTGGGCCAGAAGAAGAAGCACGTGCAGTCGTTCTTGTGGTCGACGCAGTGGCACAAGCCGGTGTGGGGCGACCACGACCAGGGCATCCTGGAGCCGGGGCTGGCGTACCGGCTGGGTCCGGCGGTGCTGGATGATGGCGTGCACACGCTGCCAGCGAACGACATGGCGACGGTGATGGAGCAGAGCCTTCAGGGCATTGATTTCTTCGCGGCGCTGCCCAACCCGGTGGCGACGGTGGCCGGCATCAAGATCGTCCCGACCAAGGCGACGCTCGGATCGCCGATCGTGACGCTCACGCCGGGGGACGGCGTCTTGCACATGTCCGCCGTGTTCAAGAATCTTTCCGTTGACTTGACCGCCTCGCAGTTCGTCGTCATTCTCCTCACGGCCAGCGTCCATGCAACGGCCGATTCCTTCACGTACACGGTCGATCTCCTACCGGGCGTGGACGCAACGCACGCCGCGACGATGACCGCAGTGAATGCGACGGCGGCGATCCAAGGCATGTCCGTGACTGGTACCGACATGCTCGGCAACGTCGCTGCCGGCTACGCGCCTTCCTACACGCCCACGATCACCCAGGCGGCCCAGCAGGCTGCGGGGCCCTACATCGAGACGTTCGTCGTCCCGACCGCGGCGACGGCGCTCAACGCGTTGGCCTGGAAGCTGCAGCAGCAGGTGCCCAAGCCGGACGGTTCGGGCGCGACATTGCCCATCGACCTCTACAACGACGTGTCGGCCGTCACCGTGACGCCTGACGCGCTGACGGTCTGGCTGCGACCGCGCATCGCTGGCAAGCCTGCGATCGCGTATGAAAACCTGGGCATTCCGGATCGGCAGGGCTGCGGCGTGACGGAGCAGAAGGTCGTCACCCTGGGCGAAAAGCCGCTGGAGATGGCGATTGCCGACGACGCGTTCAATGAGCTGCTGTACGCGCTTTGGCAGGCGGGACAGCTGGAGTTTGAGGTCCCCGACGCCATGCTGGCCGGCTTCGACGCCGCCAAGTACGGGATCACGAACTTGAAGCTGGTGGTCAGCGGCATGGTCGCTCCGACGATCTCGGATTGCGCTGGCGGCACGTTGCTGGCGCAGGTCGGCGATTTCCGCATCCAGGCGAGCCTGCAGATGAACGGACAGCCGATGAATGCGACGGTGTACGCGTCCTTTGGCGCGGGCACGTCGGTGACGGCGGCGGACGGTCAAGTGAGCCTGGGATTCAGCGGCTTGAAGGCGATCGAGCTGCAGGTCGACGTCGCGCAGGACGCGCTGGTCGGCAACGAGATCGTGTTCGAGACGCTGGTGAAGAGCTACATGCTGCCGAGCTTGCTGGTCAAGCTGGGCGGCAAGAGCCTGGGCGCGTTTCCGGTGCCGGGGCTGGACTTGTCGGGGCTGACGAAGTCGGCGCCGGGGACGCAGGTGCTGGATTTCGCCATCGAGGGGTGGCAGCGGGCGGCGGGGAATTCGGTCGTGCAGGGGCATGTGAAGTAGCGGCGCCGGGTTGCGCGCCCAAGGACCGCTGCCGCGCGTGCTGCTGCCCCAGCCCGGTGTGCGGGTCGCCCGGATCCTGCTTGACGCCGCCCCGCCGCAGCCGCAGCCTGAGCGCCATGCCCACGCTTGCCCGCCTGAGCCTCGCCTGCCTGCTCGCCTTCGCCGCGTGTTCGCAGGACATTGCCGTCAGCGGCCCCCTGCTCGTCGTCGCCGCCAACGACACGTTTGCCGGCAAGCTGGCAAGCGACGTGCCCGCGCCAGGCGATGCGGCTGCCCTGCCCGACGCCGCTGCGCCAACGCCCGATGCCCATGACGCTACTGCGGATGTCGCGCCGACGTGCCCGGCTGGGCTGGAGCAGCCGACCGTGCTGGCTTCGCTGATCGACGGCTTCGATCCGCTGGCGTTGGCTGTGGGACCGGATGAAGTGTTCGTGGGCGTCGAGACGCAGACTTCGACGATGATGGACAACGCCATCCTCGCACTCGTGCCTGGCGCGAAGAAACCACAGACGGTTGTGTCCAGCGGCTGGGCGACTGTGTCCGTCGGCTGGGCGACCGGCGTGGTTACCGTGGCGGACGGGCAGTTGATCTGGCGCGGCCAACCGCCAGGCACGACAGACGCGATTGTCCAGGTGCTCAACCTGCAAGGAGGAATGACCGACGCGCTGCCGAATCCGCCGGGGACGTCCTTCGCGTGGGATGTCGCTGCCAACGCGAAAGGCGACGTCTTGTGGGTGGCGGGCAACACGCAGACGCCCCACTTCGCCCTCTCGCGCTGGCACGCGGGTGCGGGTGCGCAAGTGCTCGTGGAAGCGCCGCACATGGCGGAGCTCTTCGCGGATGACGGCGCTGCGTACTGGCGCGACCTCGACGCACAGCAGAACGTGACGTTCTTCGCCTACGACCTCGCGACCGGCAAACAGACGGTGGTTCGCAAGACGGTGTGGGCCGATGGAAAGCTCGCGGAGTTGCGCGGGATCGACGACGAAGCGCTCTACTTCGCCGACGTCCTGATGGACTCGGGTGGCACCGTGCAAGGCAACGACCCGGTGGTCGCCTGGCCCAAGACCGGTGGCGGCAAGCCGCTGACGACCTACTCGGACCTCCTTGATGTGCAAAGGCTTTTCGTCGTCGACAGCACGCACCTGTACTGGGTCGCGCAGGCGGCGCAGGACCGGCTGATGCGCATCGCCAAGCACGGCAAGGGCGCGCCGGAACAGGTGGCGCAGGTGGAGGGCCACTGGATCACGGCCGTGGCGACCGATGCCTGCAACATCTACTGGGCGACCGAGAATCCCCCGCAAATCTGGGTGCGGCGGCGCTAGACCCGGTCAGCCGCGCAACGCCGCGTGCGCCTTCTGCGCGCGCTCCCAGCGTTTCTCGACCTCTTCCCACTGCACGTTCTGGAAGTACGCGTCGACGTACTTCGCCGCCGCCGCGCCGTAGTCCATCTGGTAGGCGTGCTCGTACATGTCCAGCACCAGCAGCGGCGTCGCGTTCGCCAGCGTCTGCGTGTGGCCGCCGGACCAGGCGATGCGCAGCTCCGCCAGGTGGAAGCTCCAGCCCAGCACGACCCAGCCGCTGCCGCCGGCCAACGCCATGGCGGCGCCGCGGAACAGCTCCTCCCAGCGCGCAAAACCGCCGAACGCGTTGCCGATGGCGCGCTCGATGTTGCCGGACGCCTTGCCGTTGCCGCCGAGGTTGCCGAAGTACAGCTCGTGCAGGACCTTGGAGTTGGCGAACGTCAGCTCGCGCTCGCGCAACCCGCCGATGACGAAGGCCGGCGTGTCCTTGGTCGTCGCCGCCAGCTGCTCCTCGACCTTGGCGAGGTTCTTGACCGCACCGGCGTAGTTGTTGTCGTGGTGCGACACGATGAGCTTCTCCGAGATGCCCTTCAACTTCTTGGGATCGAACGGCAGCGGCACCACGTCGTGCGCACCGGTCGGCGCGGGCGGATGTTCCGTCGGCCGCGGCGCCGCTTCCGCGGCCATCGCCCGCTTGCCTGCCAGCAACACGGCTGAAGCGGCCGCCAAGGTTCCCAGCGCTTGCCTTCTGTCCATCGTCGTCTCCCTGTCGCGCAGAACGCAGTCCGCCGTCGGCGTTTGCCGCAGCGGTTGGCGTTCGGGGTTCGGTCAGTGACGGCCAAGGTGCACATGGCCGCGCGCCGTGTCAACTGGCCTTGCGCGCGCCTGCCCCGCAGCGTACGTTGCCGGCACCCGCGCCCTCCGCGCAAAGGCAGGCCAGCGATGCGCAACTTCTTTCGCTTGATCCTCACGGCCGTGGTTCTGGCTTCCTGCAGCAGCACGCCCGCGGCCAGCAGCGGCGCGGACGTGAAGGGCGTCACCGGCTTTGACATCACGCTCGTGCCGAAGGCCGATGTCGTCGATGCCACCGCCAGCGACAGCGACGCCGCGCCGGACGTCGCGGCCACGGACATACCCGCAGCGGCTGACGTCAGCGTCGATGTGCCGCCGAACTGCCCTGGCGCCTTCGGGTGCTCCTGTCAGAGCAACTCGGATTGCGATGCCAACTTCTGCGTCTACACGGCCGAGGGCAAGCGCTGCACGACGACCTGTTCCAGTGGGTGTCCAGACGGCTTCAAGTGCAGCCTTGGCGACCCGCAGACTTCCGTGTACGTCTGCTTCCCCATCGCCCCGCGCCTATGCCAACCTTGCAACGCCACAGCAGATTGTCAGGCCACGGGCGAAACCGGCGCCCTCTGCATCGACGAAGGCCCCCTCGGCCGCTTCTGCGGCGTCGCCTGCAACACCGACGACGACTGCCCGCAGAACTACGGCTGCCAGGTCGCGCAGTCGCCCGAAGGCCCGAAAGCCAAGCAATGCGTGAAGTTGCCCGCCGTCGATTCGCCAGCGCTGTTCGGCCTGTGCTCGTGCACGCAAGCGTCCAAGGCCAGCGCCGCCTCGACTGCGTGCTATGGCAACCAGCTTGATCTGACAGGTAAAGTCGTCGGCCAATGCCCAGGGACGCGCAAGTGCTCGCTGACGGGCTTGGGCAGCTGCATCCTGAGCGCGCCGAAAGCCGAGATCTGCAACGGCGTCGACGACGACTGCAACGGCCAGATCGACGAGAATGCCAGCGGTTGCAACGCGGACGAGACGTGCGTCGCCGGCAAGTGCGCCAAGAGCTGCACGCCGGTGGCCGGCGGCTGGAGCGACTGGAGCTGGGGCGCCTGCTCCAAGGCCTGCGGCGGTGGCACCCAAGCCGGCACGCGCACTTGCAGCAACCCCGCGCCCAGCTGCGGCGGCGCGGCGTGCGTCGGCGACAGCGGCAGCAGCCAGGCGTGCAACACGCAAGCCTGTGTCGGAAATGAACTTTCCAGCGGCACGACGGTCTACGCCACCGGCGAGCAGGTCGTCAGCGGCCTCGTGCCCGCGGGCGTGAGCGTCCTGACCGTGCAGGCTTGGGGCGGCGGCGGCGGCGGCGGCTACCCGGGCAACGGCGGCGGCGGCGGCTACGTCAAGGCGACCGTCCCCGTGCAAGGTGGAGACATCATTGGCATCCGCGTCGCCGGCGGCGGCGAGGCATCCGGGGGCGGCGGCGGCGCTTCGATGCTCACCAAGAACGGCGCGCCGCTGGTGATGGTCGGCGGCGGCGGCGGCGCGGGCGTGGACGGCTGCTCGGGCTGCGCAGGCTCGGCGCAGACCGGCGCGGGCGGCGGCGGATCCGTCGGCGCGGCGGCAGCTTCCGGCACGGCGAACAACTACGTCAGCACCAACTCCGGCGGCGGCAGCGGCGGCAACCCGGGCGCGGGCGGCGCGGGCGGCGTGCAGGGCAACACCTCGGGCTACACGGGCTGCGAGGCGCAAGGCTTCCCCGGCACTGCGAAAACCGGCGGCGCCTGCTCCGGCGGCTTTCAGTGCGTGGCCGGGCCGTTCGCCAGCAACGAGAAGGGCGGCGCGGCGTGCGTCTGCAACGGCAGCGGCGGCGCGGGCGGCTCGGGCTGGTTCGGCGGCGGCGGCGGCGCTGCGAAGTACACGTACACCGGGGGCGGCGGCGGCGGCGGATCCTCTTGGATTGACGCGGGAATCACGCTGGTCGACACGGCGGCGGGCAGCTTCGATGCGCCCGGCGGCAGCAACGCCAGCGGCTACCAGGGCAGCGCGGGACACGGCGGGCTTGGTGTGCAGAATGTGTCGGGCAGCAAGCCGACCTCGGGCATGCCGGGGCCGATCATCCTGACGTTGTAGGCACTTGCGGCGCAAGGCGCGCCAGCCACAGCGCCCGCCCGGCCAGCGCGCCCAGCACCACGGCGCCGCCCGCCATCGACC
>CAIXAA010000314.1 GCA_903917305.1 uncultured Myxococcales bacterium
CCGCCCAGGACAGCCAGGGGCGCCACTTGCCTTCGTCGAGCTCCCAGCTTGCCGCGACCTGCCGCAGCAGCGTGACCGCCGTGCGCTCGACGCGCGCTGCCTGCTCCGCGTCGATGCGGTAGCGCTCGCACATGCGCTGGATCGACTGGTCGCGCACGTCTTCGTGGCGGATGCGGCCGAGCAGATCGAAGAGCACGCCTTCGCGCAGCGCACCCGGCGCGGCGGTCATGCGGCGGATGCCGAGCGCGTCGAACAGGCCGCTCAGGATCGCCACCCCGGCGGGAAACACCGGCGCGCGGTCGGGCTTCAAGCCCGGCAGGTTCAGCTTGGACACGTGCCCGGCCTTGATCAGCGCCTGGCTCAGCTTGGCCAGGCCTTCGGGCGTGATGCCTTGCTTGGACCAGCCGCTCTGCCGCAGCACCTGCTCGATGGTGCCGATGGTGCCCGAGGAGCCCATGCACGTGTCGAACGCCGGCGCGCGAAAGCGCATCTCGGTTGGCGTCAGATCGAGGCGCGTCGCGGTCTCGGCGGCGTGCATCGCGGCCTCGCGAATGGCGCCGTCGGCGAAATGCTGCGTGGTCAGGGTGACGCAGCCGACCTTGAGGCTCTCCATCGCGATGGGCTCGAAGTGTTCGCCCAGGACGCACTCGGTGCTGCCACCGCCGATGTCGATGACCAGGCGGCGCGCGCCGTCGTCCTCCAAGCTGTGCGCGACGCCCAGGTAGACCAGGCGCGCTTCCTCGCGGCCGGAGATGACTTCGACCGGGTAGCCGAGCGCTTCGCTGGCGCGGAACAGGAACTCGCTGGCGTTGCGGGCGCGGCGCAAGGTGCTGGTGCCGACGGCGCGCACGCTGATGGCCGGGACGCCGCGCAGGCGCTGGCCAAAGACTTCCAGGCACTTGAGCGCGCGATCCTGCGTGGCGGCGGTCAGGCGCGTGTCGGCATCGAGGCCGGCGCCCAGGCGCACGGGGTCGCGCATGCGGTCGACGATGCGCAGCTCCCCGTCGACGACGCTGGCGACCAGCAGGTGGAAGCTGTTCGAGCCGAGATCGACGGCGGCAAGGGTCTCGGGTGCCAACATGGGGAATCCTTTGCAGCAGCGCCGGGCGGCGGGATCAGTCGCCGAGATCGGCCAGGGTCTTGGGCTCGTACACCGCTTGCAGGCGGCCGGGCTCGGTCGCGCTCGCCGCTTCCAGGACGGCCAGCCCCGCCTTCTTGAGCGCCGTCACCGGCCGCCCCGAACCGACCAGCACCGCCACCACGCCATCGAGGATCGGCGCATGGCCGACGCACAGGATCTGCTCCTGAACGTCGCGCAGCCGCAGCGCGAGCTTGCGCGGATCGGCGTCCGGCTCCAGCTCCTCGGTCTGCTCGATGCGATCGGCGGGAAACCCCAGCTCCTTGGCGGCAATCTCCGCGGTCTGCAGGGCGCGCAGGTAGGGACTCGACCAGATGCGATCGACCTGCAACTTCAAGTGCGCCATGCCCTTGGCCACGCGGCGCGTGCGCTTCTTGCCTTCGCCCGTCAGCGGCCGCAGCGGATCCGCCGGGCAGTCGGGATCGGTCGGGTCCATCGCCAGACCGTGGCGCAGGAAGAACTGTTGCATCGGTGGCCTCCCGTGGTGCCGCCGAGAGTGCCAGAACGGGCCGGTGCGAACAACCGGCTGGCCTTGAAGCGGCGCAAGCGCGGGAGTACCGTGGCAGGACCGGTGGCAGCGGCTGTGGATGCAGATTTGGCGAAAAGCCAAGTGGTTTGCGGGGGAAGGCCCATGAAGCTCGACGATCTCCTGGATGGCGCGGCGGCCAAGGGCGCGCGCTCGCTGTGCCTCGCGCTGCTGGACGCCGCGCA
>CAIXAA010000315.1 GCA_903917305.1 uncultured Myxococcales bacterium
CAATCGCCACCGGCAAGCCACCGGACTGCAGCGATCGCTCGGCCGCGTCCAGCACGGTGAGCACGCGCAGCCCTTCGGCGCCGTCCGCGACGATCGGCGCATCCGGCGCCGCGACTGCATCGAGAAACGCTTGCATTTCACGGCGCAGCGGCTCCTCGTCCGGCAGCGGCACCCGCTCGGCCTCGGCCTTGCGCGGCTCCGGGATGCCGTCCTTCCAGTCGACGCCGTGGCGGTACAGCACGAGCTTCTCCGCCTGCGGCAGCCGATCGTCGAACACGGCCATCGCGTCCTGGCCGACGACGACCAGCCGCTGCTCCTTGAACGGATGCAGCCACGACACGTAAATGTGTGCCTGCACACCACTTTCCCACTGCAGCTGCGTCACGGTGGAGTCGGCGATGCGCGGGTGCAGGAACGCCGCGCCGGTCGCCGAGACGCGCGACGGCATCGACCCGGTCAGGCGCAGCATCACGGCGATGTCGTGCGGGGCGAAGGACCAGAGGCTGTTCTCCTCCCGGCGAAAACGACCGAGATTCAGCCGATTGGAGTACATGTACAGCAGCCGGCCGAGCGTCCCCTGCTGGATCAGCTTGTGCAGCGCGATCACCGCCGGGTGGTGGTGCAGCAGGTGGCCGACCATGAGCACGAGGTGCTGGCTGCGGGCGAGCTCGATGAGCGGCGGACACTCCTCGACGTGCAAGGCAAGCGGCTTCTCGACGAAAACGTGCTGGCCGCGCTCCAGGTAGAGGCGCGCGAGGCGCACGTGCAGCGCGGCCGGAGCCGCGATGACGACAGCGCATTCCGCTGGAACATCTTCTGGTTGCGCGCAAACGGTGGCGCGCGGATAGAGACGACGGGCATCGGCCTGGCTCGCGGGCTCCGGATCGCAGACCACGGCGAGCGCGCCGAGCGCATCGAGGTTGCGGGCCAGGTTGCGGCCCCAGGCGCCAAAGCCGACGAGAGCGACGGGGGTGGGCATCTTGACCTCCTGGGTCCGGTTCCGGTTCCGGTTCGGGCTCCGGCTCGGGTTCCGGTTCCGGTTCCGGTTCCGGTTCCGGTTCCGGTTGCGCACACGCGTGTAGCATGCGACCCGCCACGCGACAACGATTTGGCGCACAAGGATGCTTCGGCTATCCTACCCGGTCTGAACCTTGGAGGATGCGTTGCGCGTTCGGATTCCACTTCTTCTGATCCCCGGATTGTTGCTGGCAAACCTCGCCGCTGCCGGTCCGCGCTGTGTCGATGGTGTCCTCGATTGCCGCGAGATGCAGTGGGACGGCGTGGAAGTGACGCACGGCATGGACATCAGGGAGCTGCGCAGCCGCCACAAGGGCGACAAGTGGATCGCGGCGCACTGCAGCGCTTCCAGCGTGGAACCGGCGAATTGTGACTGGAAACACCTCGGTACCACCGGGCTGTCGGCCGCAGCGCCGCAGGTTGCCCGAACCACGGTTCTGTCTGGCGAGGCGCCCCCGTCGCGGGATCCGCGCGGCAAGGTCGGCCCCACGCCTGCGCCGCGCGAGCCGAGCGTGGTGGTCGACTTGGGCCCGTTCTCCGCAGAAATCGCTGCCGCAGCAGAACGTTATCGCTTGCCGACGGCCCTGTTGCGCGGCGTCCTCACCGTGGAGAGCGGCGGCAATCCGCTGGCCGTGTCCAACAAGGGCGCCGTTGGCCTGATGCAACTGCTGCCCGAGACGGCCAAGGCCATGGGCGTCGACGATCTCTACGACACGGCACAAAATGTCATGGGCGGCGCGAGGTTCCTGCGCGTGCTCGCCAACCGGTTCGACGGCGATCTGGTCAAGGTCCTGTCGGCCTACCACGCCGGCTCGACGCGCGTGCTGGGCCGCGACGCCACGCCGTTTGCCGCCACGGACGACTACGTCCGCAAAGTTCTCAAGATTTACTATCAGTTGCGCGACGCAGGCGAACGCCGCGGCGCGGGCTGACCGCTGCTTCCGACTTGCGAGGCCCCGTGGACGCTTCCTGGCTCTTCGCCGCGGCATGCGCGGTGCTCTTCGCGACCGGCTGCACCGAG
>CAIXAA010000316.1 GCA_903917305.1 uncultured Myxococcales bacterium
AATCTGACCTGAAACCGAGGCTGTTGGGCTGACCTACGCGCCGAACGCCATGCCGCCGTCGCAGCGCAGCACTTGCCCCGACAGGCCCGCGGCATCCGGTCCAGCCAGGAAGCAGGCCAGCTCCGCCACGTCCTCCGGCAGACCTGGTTGCAGCAACGCCGTGAGCTGCTTGGCCATCTCGCGGTTCATCAGGGGCAGGTGCGCTGTCATCTCCGTCAGGATGAAGCCCGGCGCGATGACGTTGGAGCGCACGCCGCGTGCGGCCAGCTGCGCCGACCACTGCTTGCTCAGCGCAATCACGCCCGCCTTCGACGCCGAGTAGTTCGCCTGGCCGAAGTTGCCGGCGATGCCCATGACGGAGCTCATCAGCACGAGCGAACCACCCTCGCGCAGGACCGGCAGCAATGCCGCCTGCACGTTGGCCATCGCGCCGAAGTTGACGCGCAGCACCAGGCGCCAGTTCTCCAGGGTCATCTTGCGCAGCGTGCGGTCGCGCGTGATGCCCGCGTTGTGGATGACCACGTCGACTGCGGGGCCGATGGCCGCCTTGATCGCCTGTGCTCCGGCGGCACTCGACACGTCCGCCGCGACGAAGTCCGCCTTGCCGCCTGCTGCCCGAATGCGGGCGACGGTCTCGGCGCCGGCTTCCTTGGCGGACTCAACGTCGTTGACCCAGACGTGTGCGCCATCCTTGGCCAGGCGTTCGGCAATCGCCGCGCCAATGCCGCGCGCGGCGCCGGTGACGAGGGCGACCTTGGCGCCGAGACGCGGCAGGCCACCGACATCATTGCCGCGCGCCTTGCCGATCTGCAGATCCAGGCCGCTGAGGAACGCCGAACGCGGACCCGCAAGAAAGACGGCGACGCTGGCCACCGTGGTGGGCGCGGCCTCCGCCTGACGCAAGACGTGCACGGTCGTGCCTTTCGGGCCGAACTCCTTGAACGCGGATCGGGCAAAACCGGCTGCCGCGGCCGCCGTCAGTGCACCTGCAGCCGTCGTCTCGAGATCCTGGCCCAGCACCAGCAGCAGGCGCCCCGAAGCGCCCATCTGCGCAGCCGCGTGACCGACACCGAAGAGGCGATCCGTCGCGTCATTCACCGCAGGATCCGCGTCCGTCGGCGCCACGACGCGGTGCACGATCACGACGGGGCGACGATCCCCAGTCGCGCCGCTCGATTGCACCACGGCCAGCACACCAGTGGCGGCATCCACACTCGATGGCACGTGCCGCATGCCGGCTGCGACCGCGGTGGCCACGTAGTCGGCATTGGGCTCGGCATCGGCGATGACGACGGCCGCACCTGCCAGCGCAAGGCCCTGACACAGCGCGAGATCCAGGGCATCCCGCAGGCGCGTGACGACGGCGCGGCGGCCCTCCAGCTCGCTGGTCCCCGTCGCGCCCTGCAAGCGCTTGAGCGGCGTAGGCAGCTGAATCGGAAGAGGAATGTGCTTCAGGACGGCCCGCACCCGCGGGTCGAGACTCCAATCGTTCATCGTGGGCCTCGTACTCGGCATGGCGCGCCGGACGAACGAAAGGCGTCGCCCCGGCCAGGCCGCGCAAGAGGCTGCCACACGCACGTGCCACGGACAAGCTGCCGCCGGATCCTGCGCCCGATTGCGTGCATGCAAGGCTGCGCGTAGGCTCGCCAGCGCCTGCCAGGAGAGCGTCCGTTGACGGAGCCCGCGCCCACCCAACCCCGCCGCTTGGAGCGCCTTGCGCCGGCCGCGATCTTCGCGTTCGCGGCGCTGGTGCGGCTGTTTGCGCTGACGGTCCAGGTCGACGCGCCGGTGTTCGACAAGTACCCGGCCGCCGCGCGGTTGGTCGCGAGCGGAGCGCTGCACGGCGCCCGCGTCCTGGATTTCAGCCCTCTGTACCTGGACTTGCACCGCCTTGCCCGCTGGCTGGGCGTGACCCATGCGGACACGCTGCGCGTGCTGCAATGCCTGCTGGGCGCGGCGCTGTGCGTGCTGGTCTACGAGCTGGGCCGCCGCATCCTGGATGCGCGCGCTGGCGTCGTGGCGGGCATTGCCGCCAGCCTGTCGCTCGATCTCGTCGTATATTCGCACGTTTTCGACGCAGAGACCGTGCTCGTGCTGCTCGTGCTGCTGGCGTTGTATGCGCTGCATCGCACGGCGGAGGGCGCAGCGCCGCTCTGGCCGGCGCTGGCGGGGCTGACGTCCGCCTTGGCCATCGCCACGCGGCCTGCCGCCTGGCTGTTTCTCCCGGTGTTCGCGCTCCTGGCGTGGCGGCTCGTGCCGGTGGCCCAGCGCCGTGGCGCGCTGGCAGCAAGCCTGCTGGCATTTGCCCTGGTGCTGGGCGCGTTTGCGCTGCGAGCCCAGGCGTTCAGCGAAGGCAGCGCGGAGGTCATGAGCCCCTGGCAGGTCGTGCACGGCGGCAACAATCCCTGGGCGGACGGCTACTACACGCCGCTGCGATTGGCCAAGGATCTCGAGGAGGAACGCCCCGCGGCCGGTCCCGATTTCGCCCACCAGATCCACCGCGCGCTGGGCCGTGCCGCCGGCTACGCGCCGCGCGAGGCGGACCACCAATGGCGTGATCTCTCCCTCGCTTTCGCCCGGACCTATCCGCAGCGCATGGCGACGCTGCTCGGCCGCAAGGCCCTGGCATTGTTCCAGTCCTACAACTTCCACGACAACGCCTTCGCCATCCAGTTCAGCGATCGCCTCGCGCACTGGCCGCTGCTGCCGACGTTCTGGCTGTTGCCGCTCGGGCTCGCGGGGCTGCTGCTCGGCTTGCGCCGGCTGTGGCCCTTCGCGTTGATGGTGGCAGCGCAGATCGCCGTCTGTCTTTTGTTCTATACTTCCGTGCGGTTTCGCCTGCCGATCCTCCCCGCCGCGGCGCTGGGCATCCCGGTGCTGCTCCAGACCCGATCGCACCTCGGCCAGGTGCTTTCCTGGCAACGCCTCGTCCTCTTTGCGTTCTTGCTGGCGGTCATCGCCTCGCTGCTCGTGCCGCGGCTGCCGGCTGCCTACGAAGCGCAGGCGACCCAGCTCGAGCAGGACGCCAACCACGCCTACCAGAAGGCCGACATTCCCCTGCGCGAACAGCGCTTTCGTGCCGCGAGCCAGGCGATTGCCGAGGTGCTCTACGTCGCGCCCTGGCTCGCCCAGAAGCTGCCCGTTCCGGGATTGCCGCTTGATCTCAAGCAGATGGCGGCAGACCTCGTGCCGCGTGCCCGCACGGAGAGCGCCGCGCGGCAAAGCGATGTCTGGCGCTGGTTCCGTCTGGGCCAGCTGAGCGGGCTGGCTGGCGATTGGCAAGGCGCAATCCTGGCTTACGAGGGGCTCGCGCAACACGCGCACCTGCCGGTCGACGAGCGGCTGCTGTACCAGGCGCTGGTGGGCCAGGGCATCGCGCGGCAGCGGTTGGGCGATCAGGCGGCGGCGCGCCTGACGTTTCGCAAGGCGACGCAACTGGTTCCGGGCGCGGTGGAAGCGCTGGTCGGTCTCGCGAACCTCGGCGACGCGGCGGCGCTGGCGCAGGCCGAGCACGTCAACCCGCGCTTCGAAGTGCGCTACCAGCAAGGGCGAATGGCCCTCGACGCGGGGGCGGCGGCGCAAGCCGTGGCGCCGCTGGCGGAGCTGCTGCGCGATGTTCCCGGCTATGCCCGCGCGAGAATGCTCTATGCTGTTGCGCTCTTCGGTGCGGGCCAGCTGGATCAGGCGGTCGCGGCGGGGGAGCGCGCCCAACGCCAGGTCCCCGGCCTCCTCGACGCCACGTACCGTCTCACGCCGCTGATGGAAGCGGCGGCGCGGCGCAGCAACCGCCCGAACGACTGGCAGCGCATGGCCGAATTTGCCGAGCACGATGGCGATCTCGACGCGGCGCTGCGCGCTTGGAGCGAACTCGACCGCATGGCGCCGCTCAAAGCCGAGGATCTGGCGCGCGTCGGCTGGATCCTGCTGCGCCACGAAGAGACGGCGCTGGCCCGGTCATGGTTCGAGCGTGCCCTGAAAACGCAGCCCGATCAACCACATGCGAAGGCGGGGCTGCAGTTGGCGCGCCAGCGGCCCTAGGCTTGGGCGGTCGGGCTGCCGGCGCAGTTCGGGCAGGGGCAGATGCCGCGCAGGTAGCGGTACGAGTACAGCCCGGCGTCGTGGCCGTCGCCCCATGTGAAGCGAATCGCGTACTTGCCGACGGGCGCCACGCTCTTCACCTCAATCGACGGCTCCGACTTGCGCTTGGTCGACGCAATCTGGAAGCCCGCGCGTCCGGTCTTGATGACCAGCGTCGTCGGTGGTCCGTGCGTGCCCTTGCACGTCGCGCAGGGGCATTCCGCACGCAAGTACGCGAGATCGTAGTCGCTATCGTGCCCGTCGCTCCAGGAGATGCGCACGCCGCCATCGTCGTTCCAGCGCAGCTCCTGCGGCTCGATGTTCTCAAACGGGCTCAAATCCATCGTGTGCGGTTCCTCGTGGTTGGGCTGCTGAGTGTCGGCAGGGGCGTCGTGCGCGTCAAGCGCGGGCTTCGACACGCGCCGCTTGTGCGGCTACGCTTGCCGGCCGGAGGTCCCATGCCCGCTCCCCACATCCTCGCCGGCGACATTGGCGGCACCAAGACGCTGCTGGCGTTGTACCGCGTCCAGCCCGACGGTACCAAGCATCTGCTGCGAGAATCCGCGTTTGCCAGCCGCGACCACGCCGCGCTCGAGGAGATCGTCGCCGCCTTCCTGCAACCGGGCGAAACCGTTGCTGCGGCGGCTTTCGGCGTCGCGGGTCCGGTGCTCGACGGGGAGGTGCGCACGACGAACCTGCCTTGGCACGTCACGCCGCGCTCCCTGGCGCCGGTCGTCGGCAGCGATCGCATTCGATTGCTGAATGATCTCGAAGCAATGGCGCTCGGTGCCTTGGCCTTGCCGGCGGACCAGCTTCACGTCCTGCAGCCGGGCATCCAGCGCCCGGGCCATCGCGCGGTGATCGCCGCTGGCACCGGGCTCGGTCAGGCGCTGCTGTTCTGGGACGGTCAACG
>CAIXAA010000317.1 GCA_903917305.1 uncultured Myxococcales bacterium
CGACGTCATCGACGACAGCGACGACTTCGACTTCGACGCGCGCGCGCGCACCGCCCCCGATCGCCCGGGCGTGTACATCATGCGCGATCGCGCCGGCGCCATCTGCTACATCGGCAAGGCCGCCAGCCTGCGCGCCCGGCTCAAGCAGTACGCCTCCGGCCAGGACAACCGCTTTTTCGTTCACCTTCTGCACGAGGTCCTCGGCGGCGTCGATCTGGTGCTGACCGCCAGCGAGAAAGACGCGCTGCTGCTCGAGAACGACCTCGTCAAGCAGCACCAGCCGCGCTTCAACGTCAAGCTCAAGGACGACAAGCGTTTCCTGCACTTGCGCCTGGCGACCGACGAGAACTATCCGCGGCTGGAGGTCGTGCGGCGCGCGGCTTCGGATCGTGCCCTGTATTTCGGGCCTTACGCCTCGGCGAGCGCGGCGCGCGCGACGCTGGCGCAGATCAACCGCTACTTCCGCCTGCGCACCTGCCCGGACACCGTGTTTCGCAACCGGATGCGCCCGTGCCTGGAGTACCAGATCGGCCGCTGTCTCGGACCCTGCGTCCTGCCGGTGGAGGTGGCGGAGTATGCCGGCCATGTCCGCGATGTCGGGCTGTTTCTGTCGGGCCGGCGCTCGGAGCTGCTCGGCGGCTTGAAGGCGCGCATGGAGCACGCCGCGCAGGAGGAGCAGTTCGAGCGCGCGGCGCGCTGCCGCGACCAGATCCGCGCCATCGAGACGAGCCTGGAACAGCAGAACGTCAATCTTCTCGGGGAGAAGCGCTCGATCGACGCGGTCGGGATGTACCGCGAAGGGGCGCGCGCGGCGGTGGCGGTGCTGAGCTTCCGCGAAGGCGTGCTGCTGGCGAGCCAGGGGCATGTCCTCAAGGATCAAGAGTTTCCCGACGCGGACGTGGCGGAGGGCTTCGTGATGCAGCTCTACGATCGCGGCCAGCCGGTGCCGGACGAGGTGCTGCTGCCGGCAGCGCCCGAGAATCCCGAGGTGCTGGCGGAGTGGCTGACGGATTTGCGCACGACGCGCGCGCACTTGCACGCCGGTCCCGCGCCGCGCGGCAAGGTCGCGGTCCTGGCGCCGCAGCGCGGCACGAAGGCGCGCCTGTGCGAGATGGCCGCGGAGAATGCGCGCCAGACGTTCGAAGACCGGCTGCGGGTGTCGACCTCCGCGCACAAGACCCTGGAAGGCCTGCAAAAACGGCTGCACTTGAAGAGCCTGCCGCAGCGCATCGAGTGCTACGACATCAGCAACATCTCCGGGACCGAACCCGTGGGATCGATGGTGGTGTTCCTGGACGGCCAGGCGGCCAAGGCGGAATACCGCCACTTCACGGTGCGCTCGCTGGAAACGCCAAACGATTTCGCGATGATGTACGAAGTGCTGGAGCGACGTTTCCACAAGGCGCAGGACGGCGGCGGCCCGATGCCGGACCTCGTGGTGGTCGACGGCGGGCGCGGCCAGCTCAAGATGGCGGAGCAGGCGCTCGACGATCTCGGCGTGTATGACGTGGAGCTGTGCGGACTTGCCAAGGCGCGCACGCTGGAGAGCGACGATGCCGGGCCGAGCCAGCGCAGCGACGAGCGCGTGTTCCGGCCGGGCGTGAAGAACGCGCTGGTGCTGCCGCAGAACTCCAATGAAATCTATCTGCTGGCGGCGATCCGCGACGAGGCTCATCGCTTTGCCATCACGCACCACCGCAAGCGCCGCAACGCGCGGACGCTCCGCTCGACGCTGGACGCCGTGCCGGGCGTGGGGCCGACGCGCAAGAAGGCGTTGCTCAAAGCTTTTGGCTCGCTGCGCGGCATCAAGGCGGCAGAGCCGGCAGCGGTGGCCGCGGTGGTGGGCGAGGAGCTGGCGGTGCGGGTCCAGGCGGCGCTGAGGTAGTTAATCGCCCAGGCAAATCCCGGCAGAGCGCGCGTGCTTCACGAACTGGCCGTCGACGTCCACCAGGTGCAGGCGGCCCAGCGCATCGTGCAGAGGCACGGATTGGATCTCCGTGCCGCGCAGGCAGACCATGCGGTTCCACTGACCCGCCGCGGCGAGCGCCATGGCCTCCGCACCAAACCGCAGCGAAATCAGGCGGTCATACGCACACGGCGATCCGCCGCGCTGGATGTGGCCGAGCACCGTCGTGCGCACTTCCGGGATGCCGCGCGGCCGCTCCCAGCCGTGCTTGAAGGCGTGCTGCAGCGCCGCCTCCAGCACCAGCGCCGCACCGCCGACGCGCGGCACGTGCGCGGCCGAACCGATGTCAATCACCGAGGTTGCGCCGCCTTCCGGATGCGCGCCTTCGGCGACGACGATGAGCGTGAACGTGCGCCGTTCCTCGTCCCAGCGCCGGCGAATCGAGTCGAGCACGGCGTCCAGCTTGTAGGGAATCTCAGGAATCAAGATGACATGCGCCGCGCCGGCCATGCCGCTGTTGAGGGCAATCCAACCGGCACTGCGGCCCATGACCTCCAGGATCATGACGCGATCGTGGCTTTCGCCAGTGGTTTTGAGGCGATCCAGCGCCTCCATCGCCGTCTCGACGGCGGTGTAGAAGCCGAACGTCGTGTCGGTGGCGCCGAGGTCGTTGTCGATGGTCTTGGGCACGCCGATGACCTTGGCGCCGCGCGGGATCAGCTCCTCGGCGATGGCCAGCGTGCCGTCGCCGCCGATGCAGATGATGCCGTCCAAGCCCAGGCGCTGCATGGTGTGCACGACTTCGTCGCCGCGGTCCTCGATGACCTCCTGGCCGTCCACGATTGAGACATACTTGAATGGATTTCCGCGGTTGGTGCTGCCAAGCATCGTGCCGCCCTGGCCGAGGATGTTGCGCACGTCCTCGCCGCGCAGCGGCCGCACGGTGCCGCCGGCGGCCAGGCCCTCGAAGCCGTCCTCGATGCCAAACACTTCAATGCCTTCGCGCTCCGCGGCGCGCACGGCGGCCCAGATCACGGCGTTGAGGCCCGGGCAGTCGCCGCCACCGGTGAGGAGTCCGATTCGCTTGGTCATGGGGCTGGCTCCGCTTGGCCGTAGGCTGGCGCGGCCCACTGTAGCGCAGCGCGTCGGGCACTGACCAGTGCAGCCGCTTTGCATTTTGCGCGCCCCTGCTACACTCCGCGCCGACCGGACGTGCGTGCCCCATTGTCGCGCCGCCAAAGGCATCCGATGCACCGCAAGTTGCTGCCATTGCTGATGTTCGCCCTGCTGGCCGCGGGGTGCTCGGCGCCGATCGCCGGCCAGTGGCGCGGCACGATGGATTTGGGTCCGTCGGCGGCGCACGACATCGAGCTCAGCGTGATCGAAGACGGCACCTCCGGGCGCATCGTCGTCACCGAGCCGCACAAGGCCTTCTCGCATTTCCAGTTGTGCAGCCTGCACAGTGGCGACAAGCGCGCCATCGAGCTGGTCTACGACGCGAACCGCCCGAATTGCGACGAGAAGAACCCGGACCCTTCCGAACGGCGCCTGCTGCGCGGGACGGTCGGCGAAGGCGTGCTGTTCGGCGACGTGCTGCGCGGCACGGAGCGCATCGGCTTTTTCCGCGCGTTTCGCCAGCCGGACGTGCAGGCGCCAGAAGCGCCCGAGAAATCAACACCCTAGAAGCGCCCTTTGGCGCCGGAGCCTGTCCATGGCCGACATCAGCCTGTCCCGCAACCACGCCTACACCATCGACGACGCGCGCGCCCGGTTGGAGCGCCTGCTGACCAACTTCCAGGCCTCCAAGCCGGATCTCATCCAGAAGATCGAGTGGGCGGCGGATCGCAACAGCGCCGAAGCTGGCGGAAAGTTCTTCAAGGGCCAGTTTCGTCTCGCGGGCAACACCGTCACGGTCGACCTGGAGTTGATCGGCTTTGCCGCGAAGATGGCCAAGGGCATGGTCAAGGAGCGGCTTGAGAAGGCTCTCGGCGAAGAATTCCCTGTCTGATCCGTGCCTGGCACGATCAATCTTGCGGATGGCGGCGCTCTGCGCGCTCGCCCTGCTGCTGCCGCTGCCTTTGCGGGCGGCTGCGCCGACGCTCGCCGCGCAGGCGCAACAGTGCTACGCCGCTTTGGATCTCGGCTGCGTCGTCGCGCTGCTGGAGAAGACCGCGCTGCCCGCCCCGGATCAGTCGCCGGAGGAAGGCGCGGAATGCCTCAAGCTGCTTGGCTTTTCCGCATCGCGCCTCGAGCGGCATGACGTCGCGCGCCGCGCCTTTGCCGCGTGGACGGCGCTGCCCGGCGAGCACCGGCTGGAGAGGGAGACCACGCTGCCCGGCGTGTTCCAGGACTACGCCGCGGCGCTGATCGAGGGCCACGCCAAGGATCTCGACCTGCAGCCACGCATCGGCGCGCGGCCGGAACTGCCGGCGCCGGCGACGACCGCCGCGGATCTGCCGCGCTTCGCGCCGCCTTCGCGGGAGAGCCGGGATGGCGCAAGGGATATCGTGGTGCTGGCCGGCCTGGACGTGTCGTCGGCGCCGAACTACCTGCCCAATTCCGCGCTGGAGCTGCTCGGCGCCTCGGTGGGCATGGAGGTCGATCTGGGACCCGCGTGGCGCCTCGGCCTGCGTGGCGGCGGCCTGCGCTATGTCGGCCCGCACGCGGTGGGCTACGGCGGCACGCAAACGTTTTTGCCGTACGGCCTTTTGCGCGTCGGACGCGTGCTGTGGAACAACCCGGAGCAGAGCGTCGAGCTGATGGTCGGCATCGGCGGCGGCGGCCGCGGCCGCGACGGCAACGTCGACGCCGCGGCCATCGTCGCGCCGGCGTTGCGCTACACCTTCCGACCGTCGGCCGGCGAAGCCCTGACCGCGCTCTTCGTCGAAGCCGGTGCCAGCGCGCTGCTGGCCGACAGCTTCGATTCCGTGCTGACCTGCTCCATCGGCATCTCCTTGAGGCCGGGCGGCGGACGCGTGGGAGGTCCCTGATGGTGGCGCAGATGCCGACGATGCTGAACGCGACGATGGACGATCTGGAAGCGCTTGATTTTGCTAAACAAGCCCGCGATGCGGTGGCGGCGCAGGTCGCGCGCCGTGTCGTCGGCCAGGACGCGGTGATCGAGCTGCTGATGACGGCGCTGTTCGCCAACGGCCACGCGCTGTC
>CAIXAA010000318.1 GCA_903917305.1 uncultured Myxococcales bacterium
CTGGAGCGGATTCCGGAGTTCCTGGACGCCGCCCGCCGCCACCCCGAAGCGCTCGTGCTGGCCAGCCCGGTGTTTGCGCAAGGGACGCCGCGAGGGCGAAGGATCGCGCGCGAATTGACGAATTTCTGGGTGCACATCGAGACGTTCGGCCGCGCCATCGACGACGCGAAGATCGGCTTTCGCGTCTATCCGCTGGCCGTGGCGCAAGCTGCCAAGGCGCGCACCGACCGCATGGACTTCGACATCGAGATCGCCGTGCGCATGGTCTGGCTCGGCACGCCGGTGCTGAACCTGCCGGTGCAAGTGCGCTATCTCACGGCGCAAGAAGGCGGCGTGTCGCACTTCCACCTGTTTCGCGACAACGCGCGCATCTCCTGGCTGCACACCCGGCTGTGCGTCGAGGGCTTCCTGCGCCTGCTCAACCCGCGCGCGCCGTTCGGCCGGCGGCTGCCAGCCCTGCCGTCGATGACCGGGAGGGCGCCATGACGCCTCAAGCCCTGGTCGCGCCCGATGAAGTCGCGGAGCGCAAGCGCTGGATGCACGTCGCCGAGAAGGGCAGCGTGCTCGGCATCCGCTTGCTCATCTGGCTGGCGACGGTGGCCGGGCGCGGTCCGGCGCGGCTGGTCGTGCGCCTGGTGGCCGGCTGGTACACGCTGATGCATCCCTCCGTGCGCGCGGCGTCGCGGGCGTGGTGGCGGCGCATCCTCGGCCGCGAGCCAACGCTGGGCGAGATCTACCAGCACGTCCTGCGTTTTGCCCAGACCACGTTGGATCGCTTCTTCTTTTTGCAGGGCCGCGACGACGTCTTCCAGATGAGCCACACGGGCGCCGACTTCCTCGCCGACCTGCGCGCGCGCAACCAGGGCGCCATCATCCTGACCGCCCACGTCGGCTCGCCAGCCGCGATGAGCGCCCAAGGCCGTGCCCACAAGCTGCGCATGCACATCGTCGGCTACTTCAAGAATGCCGCGATGATCAACGATGTCATGGCCAAGCTGGATCCGACGTCGATGGCGCGCGTGGTCCACATCGAGCCCGGCAACGTCAACTCCGTGTTCGCCATCCGCGAGCGCGTCGAAGCCGGCGACCTGCTGGCCATCGCTTGCGACCGCGTCGGCATCAACGACCGCTTCGTCGAAGTGGATTTCTTCGGTGAAAAAGCGGCCTTCCCCACCGGGCCCTTCATCCTCGCCGGCATGCTGCACTGCCCGGTCTACATCGCCTACGCGCTCTACCACGAGCCGGACCGCTACGACCTGTACTGCGAGCCCTTTGCCGATCCGCTGGATCTGCCAAGGAAGGACCGCGAGGCGGCCCTGCAGCGCCACGTCGCCCGCTATGCCGCGCGCATGGAACACTACTGCCGCCTGGCGCCAGACAACTGGTTCAACTTCTTTGATTTTTGGAGCAAGCATTGAGCACCGACGCTCCCACCTACGCAGTCGGCGTCCAGCCGCTGACCATCGAGGCCGTCCTCGACCTCGCCACCGGGCGCGCGCACGTGGCCCTCGACGACGATCCGGCATGCCGGGCGCGCATCGAAGCCGCCGCCGCGTTCCTTGCGCGAAAACTCGCTGAAAATGCGCACATCTACGGCGTGACCACCGGCGTTGGCGATTCGGTCACGACGCGGGTGCGCGCCGAGCATGCCGAAGACTTCTCCATTCATCTCATGCGCTTCCACGGCTGCGGCCTGGGCGAGATCCTCAGCGAGACGCAAGCCGCCGCCGTGCTGGCCGTGCGGCTCGCCTCCTTGTCGCGCGGCCATTGCGGCGTGCGCGTCCAGGTGCTGGAGCGCCTGTGCCAGCTGCTGAATCTCCGCATCCTGCCTCGCATTCCTTCGATCGGTTCGGTGGGCGCGAGTGGCGATTTGACGCCGCTCTCCTATGTCGCGGCGCTGCTGGTGGGCGAGCGCGAAGCTTCGGTGCGCGGCGAAGTGCTGCCGGCGGCGCAAGCGCTGGCGGAAATGGGCCTGGCGCCTGTGAAACTCTCCGCCAAGGAGAGCCTGTCGCTGATGAACGGCACCAGCGTCATGACCGCGCTGGCCTGCATCGCCTACGACCGCTCGCGGCGCCTGGCGCGCTGGGTGGCGGCGCTCACGGCGATGGGCAGCGACGTTTTGCAGGGCAATCCCGCGCACTTCGACGCGCGGTTGTTCGAGTTGAAGCCGCATCCCGGCCAGGCCGCCGTGGCGCGCTGGATCCGCGAAGACATCGAGTACGATCCCGCCCATCCCGGCACGCCGGCGCGCCTGCAGGACCGCTACTCGATCCGCTGCGTGCCGCACATCGTCGGCGTGCTGGTCGACTCGCAGCCCTGGCTGCGCACCTGGATCGAGACGGAAATCAACAGCGTCAACGACAATCCCATCGTCGATGCCGAAGCTGGTGTCATCCTGCACGGCGGCAACTTCTACGGCGGCCATGTCGGCTTCGCCATGGACTGCCTCAAGACCGCTGTTGCCAACCTCGCGGATTTGTTGGATCGCCAGATGCAGCTCCTGTGCGACAAGGGGACCAACGCCGGCTTGCCGGTCAACCTCGTCGGCGTCCAAGGCGACGAAGCCGCGGTGCACCACGGCTTCAAGGCGATGGCCATCTCGGCGTCCAGCATCGCGGCCGAGGCTTGCAAACTCACGATGCCGGCAAGCGTTTTCTCGCGCAGCACCGAGTGCCACAACCAGGACAAGGTGCCGATGGCGACCATCGCCGCGCGCGACTGCCTGAAGATCCTCGATCTGGCGGAAATGGCTGCGTCCATCGTGACTTTGGCGATGTGCCAGGCCGTCGACCTGCGGGCGGGCGAGAACTGCCACCGCCGCTCCCAGGCGCTGCACGCTTCCGTTCGCGGACAAGTGCCGATGATCACACAGGATCGGCGCATGGACGTCGACATCGCCGCCGTGCTCTCGCTCGCCCACGCCGGTCAGCTCGCCATCGGCGAAGTGGATGTGCCATGAAACCGCCTGCCCACGCCGTGTCCATCGACCTCGAAGTGCCGTTCCACGACGTGGACGGCCTGCGCATCGTCTGGCATGGCAACTACTTGAAGTACCTGGAGATTGGTCGCACGGCGCTGATGCGCGAGTGCGGCCTGGACTGGGCGGAGATTGCCGGGCTGGGCTTTGGCCTGCTGGTCGGCGAAGTGCGCGTGCGCTATACGTTTCCCTTGCGCTACGGCGACAAGTTCCGCGTGACGACCTGGTGCGCGGATCTGCACCACCGCATTCATCTTGCCTTTGAGATCCAGAACTTGACACACAGCCGCCGTTCGGCGCGCGGGCACGCCACGCTGGTGTCGACCGATGGCCAAGGCAACCTGCTCTTCGAGACGCCCGATGCGATCCGCGACCGACTCTCCAAGTAGGAAGCTGGGGGGCGCGCCGCCCTCCTTGCCCCCTGCGGCAGTCCGCAGCCGCGGCCTGCGATGCAGCGCGTTGCATCTCGCTAGCTTTGCCGTGTGGCTGTGCTGCGCTGCGCCATCCCAGGCCGTGGCGCGGCCCGCCGTGAAGAACAAACCCCAAGTCGAGCAGCCGGCCGCGCCGCAACCGCCGCCCAAGCCGGTGGAGGCCGCGAATTTGCCCAGCTTGCTCAAGGCCTTCGCGGGGTCGCCCGGCGTCTACGCGCAGTTCACCGAGAAGAAGTTCATGGCGCTGCTGGCGGCGCCGCTCGAATCGGCCGGCACGCTCTACTTCACGCCGCCCGGCCTGCTGGCGCGGCACACGGCGCAGCCCGAGGCGTCAGTGCTGCTCATCGAGCCGCAGAAAGTCCGCATGTTCGATGGCAAACATTGGGAGTCGATCGAGCTCGAGTCCAAGCCGGTGGTGCGCCTGTTCGTCGAGAGCTTCGTGCGCATCCTGCAAGGCGACGAGGCGGCGCTGCGCCGGCTGTATGGCATCGATTTCAAGACGGAAGCCGCGGTGCCATCGCGCTGGACCCTGATCTTGAAGCCCAAGATCGCGCCGATGGACAAGCTGATTGACCGCCTGGAGTTGCACGGCGACAAGCTGGTGATGGACCGGATGCGCATCGTCGAGGTGGGCGGCGACGAGACCGTGACCTCGTTCAGCCATGTCGACACCGGACGGCGCTACAGCGAAGCGGAGAAGGGCAAGTTCTTCTTTCAGGGGCGGTAGCAAGTGCAGGCGACGCCTCAGGAAAAGCGCCGCGATCGCCTGAGCCTCTGGCTGGGGCTGCTCGCCTGCGTCGCGATGGCGGCGTACCTGGCGACCAGCCTGGAAATCACCACGGACATCAGCCACTTCCTGCCATCGCTGCAGGACAGGCGCCTGGCGGCGATGGCGCGCGAGCTGGCGGAGTCGGACCTGACGCGGACGATGATCCTCAGCGTCGGCGCGCCAGAGCCGCAGGTGGCGCGCACGGCGGCGCGCGAGTTGGCGCAAGCCCTGCAAAGCCAACCGGAAGTGGCGTTCTGCGAGTCCGGGCCGGATGCGGCGATCGGCGATGCCTTCTGGAACCTGTACCAGCCGCGCCGCCTCGCCTTTCTCTCGGATGCGCCGGCGAGCGAGCTGCCGGCGCGCCTCTCGGACGCCGGGCTGCGCGATGCCGCGCGCGAGCTCAAGCGCCAGCTTGGGCTGCCGACCGCGCCGCTGGTCAAGAAGGTGGCGCCCGCGGATCCGCTGCTGGCGTTTCCCGCGTTGCTGCGCAGGCTTGAAGCCGCGAGGCCGGGCGGGCTGCGCATCGCCGACGACCAGTTCCTCTCGGCCGACGGCAAGCGCGGCGTGCTGTTCCTGGCGACGCGCCACAGCGCCTTCGACGCCGAAACGCAGGAGCCGCTGCTGGAGGCGATCTCCAAGCAATTCCAGCGGATCAACCAAAAGCACGGCGGCCACCTCAGCTTGCAGCAAAGCGGCATCAACCGTTTCGCGGTCCAGGCGCGCCGCAGCATCGAGGCCGACGTCGCGCGCATCTCCAGCCTGTCGACGATCGCGGTGACCGCCCTGTTCATCGCGATGTTCGCCTCCGTGCGTTTGTTCTTCGCCGCGCAACTGCCTATCGCCTTTGCGCTTCTCTGCGGCGCGGCGACGACGCTCGCGGTCTTTGGCCGCGTGCACGGCCTGACGCTCGCTTTCGGCTCCACGCTGATCGGCGTCTGCATCGACTACCCGATTCATTACCTCAACCACCACACGCTGGTGCCGCATCCGGACGGGCCCAAGGCAGGCCTCAAGCGCATCTGGACCGGCCTGTGGCTCGGCGCGGCGACGACGGTGGCGGGCTTTGTCGGCCTGGGCTGGTCGAGCTATCCAGGGATCCGAGAAGTGGCGGTTTTTGCGTCTGCGGGCATCACGGCGGCGCTGCTGGCGACGCGCTGGTGGCTGCCGCTGCTGGTGCCGGCGCAGCCCAAGCGCGTGCGGCTGCAGCAATGGGCGGCGGCGTGGTGCGGGCGCCAGATGGACCAGCTGCGCAACCGGCGCTTCCTGCTCATCTTCCTGCTCGTGGCCTCGACGCTGCTGGCGGTCGCCGGCGTGCCCGGCATGCGGTGGAACGACGACCTCGCCGCGCTCAACGTCGTGGATCCCAAGCTCAAGGCCGAGGACGATGCCGTGCGCGCCCAGGTCTCGACGTTCGAGCCGGGCAAGCTGGTCGTGGTGACCGGACCGGACCTGGAGACGGCCTTGCAGCGCAACGACGCGGTGGCGCAAAAGCTCGAGGCCTTGAAACAGCAGGGCAAGCTGGGCGATTTCAAGAGCCTGCACACGTTCTTGTGGTCGGCGAGCCTGCAGCGCCAGAACCTGGAGCGGGTCCGGCAAGCGCCGCAGCTGGCGGACCGGCTCGGCGCGGCCTTTGCCGCCGAAGGGCTGCGCGCCGAAGCTTTTGCGCCGTTTCGCGAGGCGCTCAGCGCTCCTAGCCCGCAACCGCTGACCTGGCCGCAGCTGGCCGCCTCGCCCATCGGCCGTCTGGTGCGCACCTTCCACACCAGGCTGGGCAAGGACGAGGCGCTGCTGACCTTCCTGCGCGATGCCGACAACACGCCGGCGCTGACGGCGGCGATCGCCGGCGTGCCGGGCGCGACGTTCTTCGACCAGCGCGCGTTCGTGAACCGCGCCTACGCCGAATACCGCTCGACGACGTGGATGCTGGTGCTGGTCGGCGTGCTCGGCATCCTGCTGCTGGTGGCGGCGCAGTACCGCAACCTGGCGATGACGACCATCGCCTGCCTGCCGGCGGTGGTGGCGTGCTTTGCCACGCTGGGCATCCTGTCGCTGTGCGGCGAATCGCTCAACCTCCTGCATCTCGTGGGGATTGTCATCGTGCTCAGCATCGGCGTCGACTATGGCGTCTACCTGGCGGAGACCGCGCCGCATCCGGAGTCCGAGCCGGCGACCGTGCTTTCCGTCGTGATTGCCAGCCTTTCGACGGTGCTCGGCTTTGGCCTGCTCGGCTTGTCGGCCAACCCCGCCCTGCGCGCCATCGGCCTGACGACCGGCCTGGGCGTGCTGCTCAGCCTCGTGCTGGCGCCCACCCTGCTGCTGCTGGCCGCGCCGCGCCGCGCCGTGGAGCCGTCCGCATGACGATTCGCCCGTTGCTTGCCGCACTTGTGCTGTGCGCCGCCTGTTCGGCCACGCCGCACAAGGAGCCGCCGCCGCTGACCGAGGCCATGTACCCGTGGCACCTGCAGCCGCCGTCCGCGCTGCCCGGCGACTTCCTGTGGCAGCAGCGCCTGACGGCGCACGTCGCCGGCGAGGAGCACTCGCTCAAGGCCGTGCTGCAAAAGCAGGGAAATCATATGGTTCTCATCGGCCTGACGCCGTTTGGCACCAAGGCCTTCCTGCTCGAGCAGCTGGACATGGAGGTGCGGTTCCAGTCGTTCGTCGATCGCAAGCTGCCGTTTCCGCCGCGTTTTGTCCTGAACGACGTGCAACGCTGCTACCTGCCGCTCGGCGATCCGGCGACGCAGCCCAAGGACGGCGAGGAGCGCGTGGCGCTCGACGGCGAGGAGCTGGTGCAGACCTTCGTCGGCGGCCACCTGAGCGAGCGCCGCTTTCGCCGCCTGGACGGCAAGCCGGCGGGCGAGGTGCGGGTGATCTACCGCAATTGGACGGCGGCGGGCGTCGCGCAGGACGTCGTGCTTGACAACCGTTGGTTCGGCTATTCCATGGATATCGAAACACTTTCCGCCAAGGCCCTGCCGCCTGCACCTTGATCGCGAAGGCATTGTGCGGGAAGCTCGCACGCCCCGCCTCCGGAGCCCTCCATGCGCATCGCCTTCGTGTCCGGCAACCGCGAGACCCTGCCCGACGCGGTCATTCCGCTCGGGCTCCTGTACATCGCGGCAAGTACGCCGGAAGACCACGAGAAACAGGTGTGGGACCTGTGCTTCGAGGAGGAGCCGCACGCCGCCCTGGCCGCGCACCTGGAGGCCTGGCCGCCGGACGTCGTGGCGCTGGGGATGCGCAACATCCAGAACAACGACTACTCCGGAACTGCCGACAACCTGAACTATTACAAGGCGCTCATCGCGACCATCCGCAGCCGGACCACCGCACCGATCGTCCTGGGCGGCGGCGGCTTCTCCGTGATGCCGGAGGCGCTGACCCGCCACCTGCAGCCGGACTTCGGCATCTCCGGCGAGGGCGAGACGGCGTTCGTGCGCCTGCTGGAAGCGGTGCAGCGCGGCGATGGCGACTACTCGCAAGTGCACAACCTGCATCGCTTTGTCGACGGCGCGGTGGTCTCGACGCCGCCGGCGCCGGCCTTCCAGGTGCTCGACACGCTGCCCATGCCGGATCGGCGCCTCGTGGATCCGCGGCATTACGCGCACTACGGCATCGATTCGGTGCAGACCAAGCGCGGCTGTGCGCTGAAATGCGATTACTGCACGTATCCGCTGATCGAGGGCCGCTCGACGCGTTCGCGCGACCCGAAGCTGGTGGTCGACGAGATGCAGCTCTCGGCGCAGCGCGTGCCGAACCTGCGCCACGTGTTCCTGGTCGATTCGGTGTTCAACCTGCCGCCGTCGCACGCAAAGGCGGTGTGCCGCGAGCTGATTGCGCGCAAATGGCAGATCCCGTGGAGCGCCTACGCCAACCCCATCGCTTTTGACCAGGAACTTGCGGAGTTGATGGTCGCCGCGGGCTGCGCCGGCATCGAGATCGGCGCGGATTCGGGCGTCGATTCGGTGCTCGACCGCATGAAGAAGGGCTTTCGTTCCGAAGCCATCACCCGCATGCACGGCATCTGCGAGCGCGCGGGGCTCAAGGACTGCTACACGTTCATCCTCGGCACGCCGGGCGAGACGATCGCGGATGTGCGCGCGACGCTGGATTTCTGCGTCAAGCTCGACCCTTTCGCGGCGATCCTGATGGTCTGGCTGGACGACGAGGAGACCCTGGATGCGGCCCTGGCGGGACAGCGGCGGGCTTTGCGCAGCGAAATCAAGGATCTGGTCAAGGAATCCGCGGACGACTTCCCGCGCTGGATCATCCCGCCGCTGGGCGTGAACTTCGATCCGGTGCTGCTGGCGATGCTGCGCAAGACCGGGAGATCCGGGCCTTTGTGGCAGCACATCGGGCTTGCCGGCGCGGACCGGCGCACCCGGCGGCTACGGCGCACGACCGAAGCGCGGATCAGCTAGAAGGTGCCGCCGAGCGCCATGCCCAACGCGCCGTCGCGGGTGGCGAACGGCACCACCGTCGTCGTTCCCGGCGTTGCGTCGCGCAGGTGCAAATCCGCATAGACCGTGTTGGCTTGCGGCCAGCCGCCGGACTCGTGGATGCCGCGCTGCTCCTCCCACGTGCGCAGCTTGCCCTTGCTGATGCCCTTGCGCACATGGCCGACGATGGCGAGCGCGAGGCCGGCGGTAGCGACGATGCCCATGCCATAGGCAACCGCCAGGTAGCTGTCGGCCTTGGACTGGGAATCGGCGCAGTTGTTCGCCGTCTGCGTCGGGCTGTACGGGTAGCTGGAGGTGGTTGCGCACACCGACTCGACGCCGGACATCGCGGCAAAGGTCAGCATCGCGGCGGTGCCGACGCCGAACGTGACCCAGCCGCCGACGATCATGCCGGTGCCGACGACCTCCGGCTTGGGCTCGTTGTCCATCGTTCCCGCAGGTTGCGCGACAGGTGGCGTCGGCGCGACGTAGGTCGGCGGCGGCGCGACGTACACCGGCACCGGCTGCGGCTGGACCTGCGGTTGGGGCTGCGGCAACGGTTGCGGCGTCGAATCCACGGCTTCGCCGAGATCCTGCAGATCGGTCACCTGATCGAACGGCACCACGCGGTCGACGCCGCCCGCCTGCACCAGGTACGCCGTCGGCATCCGGTGCAGCAGCACGCCGCGCACGACCGAGCCATCGCGCAGCACGATCAGGATGTTGTGCGGCGCTTCCACCGCGGTGGCCGCCAACGGCAGCGCCGCACCAGTCCACGTGAGCACAAGGCCAAGCAGCCCGGCGAGGGCCCGGTGCCGGGCGGGGTGACGATGGGAAGGCATGGGAAACTCCGGCGCAGGTCGTGGCGCGCGGAGCCTAGCGCGGGGCGGCGCAAACCGGAAGATCGACCGGGCGCGTCGCATCCCTTGCGCGCGGCCGACGTCCGGCGCATTGTCGCCTGTTTTGCGATGCCTGGACGGGATCCAGGCGCGAGGAGCTTTCATGTCCCCAAGCATTCGCTGCCGCTGGCTTGCCGTCCTCGGCCTGCTGGCCGCCTGCGCGTCGCCAGCGCCGACCGCTGCCGTGCACGATGCCGCAGCTGCGGACGCCACCGCCGACACCGCGGCGCCGAAGAGCTATGCCGTCGGCGTGCTGTCGATGGAGGCCACGGGCGCCGCCGGGCGCACATTGCCGATTACACTGTGGTATCCCGCGGCGCCGGGTGGCCAGGGCGAGCCGGCGAAGTACTTCCTTGGCCTCGCCGCCTCGCCTGCCGGGGCGCTGATGAACGTGCCGCCCGCGCAGGGACCGTTTCCGCTCGTGGTCTTCTCGCACGGCCACCAGGCGGTGCGCGACCAGTCGTTCTTCCTGATGGAAGCGCTCGCCGCACACGGCTACGTCGTCATCGCACCGGATCACGCCGGCAACACGCTGCCGGACTTCGACGCGACGCTGTTCGACCTCGACACCATGACCTTCGGCGCGATGTTCCTCTACCGGCCGCGCGACATCAGCGCGACGATCGACCGCATCCTGCAGCCGCAACCCACGGATCCGACTTGGCTTGCCGGTCTGGTCGATCCGACGCGCATCGGCATGATGGGCCATTCCTTCGGTGCCTGGACGACGCTGGCGGTGGCGGGCGCGCAGGTCGCGCCGGTGTCGGGGATGCCGGATTGCGCGACGCCGACCAACGCCGCGGACCCGATCTGCAAGGCGATTGTGGAACTCAAGCTGGGGCCGCCGCCGTGGAACTTCGCCGATCCACGCATCAAGGTCGCGGTGCCGCTGGCGCACTGCTTTGGCGCGCACTTCACGGCGGACAGCCTCGCCACGCTCAAGCTGCCGATCCTGCTGCAGGCGGCGACGGCCGATGCCATCTGCAACTACCAGAAGGAGGCGCTGCCGATGCAAGCCGCGCTGGGCTCGCCGCACGCGCTCTTGACCATCGAGGGCGGCACGCACATGAGCTGGTCCAACCTGTGCAACCTGCCGGCCTCGATGTCGTCAACCGTCGCGAGCAATTGCGGACCGACGGCGACGCCCCCGGACGCCGTGTCGCACCCGGTGATTGCGAAGTACGTGCTGGACGCGTTCGACCTCTACCTGCGCGGCAAGCAGCCCGACGCGGCGGACTTCCTTGGCGGAGCGCTGCCCGGCCTGCCGTTCGAGATGGCGAACAAGGGCTTTGCCAAGTAGTTTCGGGTATTTTCAGCCGGCCAGCTTCTCCAGGTCCGCCGGCTCCGACACGACGATCGTCTTCAAGCCGCGCGCCGTGCGCTTGACCAGCCCAGGCACCGCCGCCGCCGGACCCAGCGCCAGCGCCTTGGTCGCGCCCGCCTGCGCCAGCGCCGCGATGGCCTCCTGCCACAGCACGGGCGCCGTCATCTGCAGCACCAGCAGCTCGCGCAAGTCCGTGTCCGGCGTGATGAAACCATCGACGACCGTCGAGCGGATCGGCAGCTTCGGCGCGCGGAACTGCACGCCTTCCAACGCCTCGCGCAGCCGCAACGCAGCCGGCACCATCAGCGGCGAGTGGAACGGCGCGCTCACCGGCAGCGGCACCACGCGCATCGCGCCGCGCTCCAGGCACAGCGCCGCCGCGCGCTCCACCGCCGCCGAGTGGCCCGAAATCACGCAGTGCGACGCGTCGTTGTGCGTGGCGCAGACCACGACGTCGCCCTGCGCCGCCTCCAGGCAGGCCGCCTCGATCGCCTCGCGCTCCAGCCCGAGGATGGTCGACATCGCGCCTTGGCCCTGCGGCACCGCGTCCTGCATCAGCTGGCCGCGCTTGCGCACCAGTTGCACCGCCGGCGCCAGATCGAGCGCACCCGCCGCCACCAGCGCCGTCCACTCGCCGAGAGAATGTCCAGCGGCAGCGCTCACTTGCAGATCCATCCGCGTCTCGGCCGCCCGCAGCGCCGCGATGGCGTGCGTCAGGATCGCCGGCTGGGCGAACTCCGTGCGCGTCAGCTCCGCCTCCGGACCTTCCCAGCACAGGCGCGAGAGCGAGAAGCCCAGCGCGTCGTCCGCCTCCTGGAATACCACTTTCGCTTCCGGTACTTGCGCTGCAAGCGCCTGACCCATACCGACGAACTGCAGCCCCTGCCCGGGAAACAGCAGCAGCATGGCTACACCCGCCCGAGGATCAGCGACGTGTTGATGCCGCCGAACGCGAAGTTGTTGTTCATGATGCGGTCGAGCCTGGCTTCGCGGCACTCGCCGCGGACGTAGTTGAGCGGCGCGCAGCGCGCGTCGATCTCGTCCAGGTTGCGGGTCGGCGGCACGAAGTTGTCGCGCAACATGCCGAGACAGAAGATGGTTTCGATGCCGCCGCAAGCGCCGAGCGTGTGCGCGGTGTAGCTCTTGGTGGAGCTGACCGGCGTCTTGTCGCCCAGGACCTTGAGCGTCGCGGTACTCTCCGCAATGTCGCCCAGTTCCGTCGCGGTGCCGTGGCAGTTGACGTAGTCGATGGCTTCCTTGCCCAGCCGGGCGTCGTCGAGCGCGAGTTGCATCGCGCCGCCCATGCCTTCCGCGGACGGGCGCGTGATGTGCTGGCCATCGCAGTTGGTGCCAAAACCCAGGATTTCTCCGTAGATCGTCGCCCCGCGCGCCATCGCCCGCTCGTAGCTCTCCAGCACGACCGTCGCCGCGCCTTCGCCGACCACGAGGCCGTCGCGCCTGGCGTCGAAGGGCCGCGGGCTCAACTCCGGATGATCGTTGAACTTCGTTGACGTGGCAAACATGATGTCGAAGACCCCGGCGTGCGTGAAGTGCAGCTCCTCCGCACCGCCGGCGACCATCGTCTCCTGCTTGCCGGACTTGACGGCCTCGTACGCGTAGCCGATGGCCTGGCTCGACGACACGCACGCGGAGCACGTCGTGATGACGCGCCCCTGAATGCCGTAGTACATCGCGAGGTTGGCGGCGCAGGTGTGGCTCATGAACGTGAGGTACGAGGTCGCTTCCAAGCCCGCGAGGCTCTCGGTGCCGAACACGATGCGCGAGAAGTTCTCCAGCTCCGAAGTCGAGCCGTGCGTCGAGCCGTAGGCCAGCCCGACCTTGCCCGAGCGCAGGTAGTCTTCCGACAGTCCGGCCATCTCGACGGCGCGGTCGCTGGCGAACGCCGACAGGATCGCCACACGGCCCATCGTGCGGATCTTCTTGCGCGGAAAATCAGACTTCTCCACGCCGTGCACCGGCGCGGCCAGGCGCGTGGCCAGCTGCCCGACCTTGTCCCAGTGCGGCATGTGCTCGATGCCGTGGCGCAGGGTCTGCAGGGAGTCCATGACCGCATCCATGCTGTTGCCGATGGGGCTGCACAAGCCATAACCGGTGATGACGACGCGCGTATCGCTCATATCAGGCCTCCGTTGATGCCGATGACCTGCCCCGTGATGTACGCGGCGCTGTCGCTGGCCAGGAATGCAACGAGGGCAGCCACTTCGTCGGGCCGGCCCATGCGCCGCATCGGAATATGTTGAATGAATTCAGATGGAACATCCTTGACCATGTCCGTCTCGATCAGGCCCGGCGCCACCGCGTTGACGGTCACGCCGCGCTTGGCGAGCTCCTGCGCCAGCGAGCGCGTCGCACCGATCAGCCCGGCCTTCGCCGCCGAGTAGTTGGTCTGCCCGCGGTTGCCCATCACGCCGGAGACCGACGAGATGTTGATGATGCGCCCCCACTTGCGGCGGATCATCGGCATGACGAGCGGCTGCGTGACGCAGAAGAAGCCGTCGAGCGTGGTGTGCGTGACGGCCTGCCAGTCCTCCGCGCTCATCGCGGGGAACGGGTTGTCGCGCGCGATGCCGGCGTTGTTGACCAGGATGGCGATGGGGCGCGCCTCGATGTCGAGGGCGGCGAGGCCGGCCTTGACGGCGGCGGCATCGGCGACGTCGAAGCAGGCAAGCTCCGCCTTGCCGCCAGCTTCTTCAATGGCGGCCTTCACTTCAAGCGCAGCCGCCTGGTTCGATTGGTAGTTCAGGATCACTTCGTGGCCGGCTGCGGCCAGGGCCTTGGCGATGGCGGCGCCGATGCCGCGGCTGGCGCCTGTGATCAGGGCTCTGTGGGCCATGGCGAATCTCCTCCTGGTCAGCCGGGCATCGAGCCGTCGGCGTGCGCGCGGGCCACGCTCAAAAGCGCTGTCGCGACGCAGCCTTCTTCATCATCGACCTGGCACTCGAAGCTGCCCAGGTCGTCATCGCCCCAGGCGCGCAGGGACTGCACAGTGAGGCGCGTGCCCAG
>CAIXAA010000319.1 GCA_903917305.1 uncultured Myxococcales bacterium
GCTCGAGACCTGGAGCGGCCTGTTGCCGGATCTGGCGCGCGACCACCGCGTGATCGCTCTGGATCTCAAGGGCTTTGGTTGGACGGACCGGCCAGTGGGCGACTACTCGCCGGAAGCCCAAGCCCGCCTCGTGCGCGCGGTCCTGGATGCGCGCGGCGTCGAGCGCGCAGCGGTGGTTGCGCATTCCTGGGGAAGTTCGGTGGCTTTGGCGCTGGCGCTGATGGAGCCGGAACGGACGACCCGCATCGTGCTCTACGACGCCTGGGTGTACGACGACCAACTGCCGCCGTTCTTTCGCTGGTCGATGGTTCCCGGCATCGGCGAAGCGCTTTTCGCGCTGTACTACAAGGAGAGGCCGGACGATCGGCTGGCGCTCGGCTTTCGCGACCGGCGCGCCGTGACCCAGAAGCTGGCGGAGGATGTCGACCGTGCCCTCGACCGCCCCGGTACGACGGCTGCGGCCCTCGCCGCCGTGCGCGGCGAGCACTTCGATCGGCTGGAACGCCGCTACCGCGACATCCACCAGTCCGTGCTCCTGCTGTGGGGCAGCGAAGACGGTGTTGCACTGCCGCAATACGCTGAGCGGCTGCAGCATGAACTGCCGAGCGCCCGCACCGAGTGGTTCCCGCAATGCGGTCATTTCCCGATGTTGGAGGCGCCGGCGCAGTCGCAGGCCGCCGTCCGCGCCTTCCTCAAGGAGGCGCCATGACCGCGCGCGCACCTTTGCATGCCGCAAGCAGATTCCAGCGCATCGGCGCGTCCTTCGCGGCCGCGCTGGTCGCTGCCTGTGTCGCCGGAAACGCAGGGGCGGAACCGCCGGAAGCCGGGTACGCCACGCTGGGTGTCGGTCTCGTCAACAAGCCGGCAACGTGGTTCGACGTTCACGGCGATCTGCGCACGCGCAGCTCGGCGCTCTACAACCTCGACCTCGATCGAGGTCCGACGCCATCGGGCCAGACGCTCTTCCCGGTTCCGCTTGCCGATCCGCGCGGCCAGTGGCTCACCGGCGCCGACATGCGCTTGCGCACGGACATGTCCGCCTTCGCGCCCGGCGGCCAGGTCGCCGTGCACCTGCGCTTGGACGCCCTGGACAACGTTGCACTGGGCAGCGCGCCAGCCGGACCGCCCGCGGCGACCATCGGCCAGGTACCCTCCAGCGCGCCGTTCCGCGTCAAAAGGGCGTGGGCCGAAGCGCTGTTGCCGTTCGGCGTCCTCGCGGCAGGCCGCATGGGCAGCCATTGGGGCCTCGGCATGCTCACCAACGGCGGCGACTGCGGCGACTGCGACTCGGGCGATGCCGCCGACCGCATCGCGCTGGTCAGCCCGCTCTTGGGGCACGTGCTCGCCGTCTCCTATGACTTCTCCGCAGTTGGCGTGCAAGGCACGCGCATCGACGGCTTGCGCGCCATCGACCTCGACCCGTCCGACGACGTCCGCACGGTCTCGGCGGCGGTCATGCGCTGGCGCGCTCCGGACACCATCGCCCGGCGCCGCGAAGCCGACCTGGACACGTTGGATTACGGCATCTACGGCAGTTATCGCTGGCAGGACAAAGACTTTTCGCAAGCGTCCGCCGCGCCGACGGCCGCGCAGGCGATGTCCCGCGGCCTGCGCGCCATGGCCGCCGACCTCTGGCTGCGCTGGCTCGGGCCGCGCTGGCGCGTGGAGGCCGAGGGCGCCGTGCTGAATGCCCAGATCGACCAGCCCAGCCTGCTGCCTGGCGTGCTCTACCGCACCAGTGTGCAGTCGCAGCAATACGGTGCTGCGCTGCAAAGCGAGTGGGGACGGCCGGAGGAAGGCCTCGGCATCGGGCTCGATGCGGGCATCGCCAGCGGTGATCCGGCGCCAGGCTTCAGTCCGCCGGGCGCCCGCGTCCTGGCACCGGCACACCCCGGCGACCTCTTTGGCGGCCAGTTGGATCTGCCGCGCGACCGGCGCGCCGACGACTTCCATTTTCACACGGACTTTCGCGTCGATCGCATCCTGTTCCACGAGATCATCGGCACCGTGACGGACGCCGCCTACGCCCGGCCGCACGTGCGCTGGCGTGACCCGCGTTTCGGTGCGGGCCGCCTGGATCTCGATCTCGCAGCCGTGGCTTCGACTGCGTTGTTCGCGAGTTCCACGCCCGGCGGCACGCGTCCGCTCGGCGTGGAATTCGACCCGACCGTCAGCTACCGCAGCCGCGACGGCTTCGGCCTCGTGCTCGCGGGCGGGTGGCTGTTGCCCTTGTCCGGCCTCGACAACCCGAGCGCGAACCTGCGCGCCCGGCCGGCCGTGTTGCTTCAACTTCGCCTACACTATGGATTCTGACATGCGATTTTGTTGCATCTGCGTGCTGTTGCTGGCCTCGTGCGTCGACAACCAGACCCACCTGGCCGATGTTCAGGCCTACGACGCGAGCGCCGTGGCCGCGGCCTGCGTCCCCGACCTGAATGGCCGCATCGAAGCCTCCGAACTGCAGCCGGCCTTGGGCGTCCAGGCGTCCTACCGCGTCTCTCCTGCTGGTCAACCAGTCGATGTCAAAGGCTATGTCGACGACGCCGGCCATCGCGTCTGGGACTGGTCGCACGCCGCCACCGGCGACGCACTGATCCACATCTCCGCCCAGCCGCTGGCAAACCAGTGGTACGCCAATGCGTTCGCCGGCGGTCAATTCGTCGTCCCGTTCGATGCGGCCGGCACGCTCGATTCGATCTACCGGCAAGATTCCGGAGGGTTGTGGATGCTCGGCATGGCGTCGAGCCAGCCCGCGCCGCCTGAGGGCAAGACCCTGCTCCCCTACGCCGATCCGGTGGCGATCCTTCGCTTTCCGCTGCAGGTGGGTGCCTCGTGGACATCGACCGGCAAGACGCTTGCCGGCCAAGGCATCCTGCACGGCCTGCCGTTCGCCAGCGTGGACACCTATGTCGTCCACGTGGATGCCAGTGGCCGCTTGGAACTGCCCGACCTCACGCTGACCCAGGCGATGCGCGTGCGCACCAGCGTGACCATCGTGCCGGTGGCAGGCGCGACCACGACGCGCAAGCAAGTGTCCTTCCTGACGGAATGCCTGGGCGAGGTCGCGCGCGCGACCAGTCAGACGGCGGAAACGCAAGAGGATTTCTCGACAGCGGCCGAAGTGCGCCGCCTCAGTCTCTAGGGCCGTTCGGCCCGGCGGCAATGGTGCAGCGCAGCAAGCGTGTTGCACCGCAAAACAACGGCCTTGTGCAGTGCAGCAGGGCGATGGAGGCAACCATGTGGATGTGGGATCAGTGGAAGAAGGGGTTCGATGTGTGGGAAGACGCGACGGCCCGCTACCTCGATCAGGTGCTGCAGAGCCCGATCGTGCTCGGCCCGGCCGGCAAGGCGCTGAACGTTGCGATGCGCGCCAAGGCGCAGGCCGACAAGGCGATGGCGCAGCAGTGGGCCGCCATCGGGCTGCCGACGCGGCGCGACCAGGAGCGCACGCTGCACGCCGTGAACCAACTGCACAGTCGGATTGCAGATTTGGAGGAGCAGATCCAGGCCGCGCGGGCCAGCGCTGCCGCGCCCGCCAAGACCGCGAACTAGCGAACGCCGCTGGGCGCAACAGGAACCTCGCATGGCGTGCGCCTCGCGAGCCACCTGGGAAGCCTGGCAGGATATGCCCCGGCACCGACCGCCTCAACGGAGGAAGCACCATGGATGTCACGCCCTTTCTTGACATCGAGCCCGCTCCACGCGTCCTCGTCCGGCAGTTGGCCGACCACGCGAGCGAGCCTCGCTTCCTGGTGGCCGGCAAGGATGGCGCATGGCATCCGGTGTCCTGGCGGGACTTCGCCACCCAGGTGCGCCACGTCGCCCTCGACTTGCGCGCAAGCGGTGTGCAACCTGGGGAACGCGTTGCAGTCTTCTCCGCCAACCGCGTGGAGTGGCTCAGCGCCGCGCTTGGCATCCAGGCGGCTGCCGGTGTCCTGGTGCCGATCTACCCGAGCAACACGGCGGAGCAGACGGCCTATGTCCTGCAGCACGCCGACTGCACCGAGGTCTTCCTCGATGGCGCCGCCCTGCTCGAACGCATCTTGTGCGGCGCAGCATGGCCGTTGCTGCGCCGCGTCATCCTGCTGTCGGACCTGGACCCGCTGACGGTCGCCGCCCGGGCGCGCGAGCGCGGACTGACGGTGCCCTCCGACGACGACATCCGTCAGCGCGTCGTGAACTGGTCGACAGCCCAGGCGCGAGGGGCGGAGCTGGACGCACACGCGCCGGGCGCCTTCGACACGCTGCTGGACGGCCTCGACCTCGACCAGCTTGCCGTCATGCTCTACACGAGCGGAACCTCTGGGCAACCCAAAGGGGTGCCGCTCACGCACCGCAATGTCGGCGTCAATGGCCGCGACTGGCTGGTCTGCAACGCGCCGCTCCTGGACGCGGGCATGACCGACCTGCTCTGGCTGCCGATGTCGCACATCTTCGGCTTTGGCGAGGCGTGTCTGGGCAACACGCTCGGGTTCACGACCTACCTGTGCGAGCCGGCCCAGGTCATGCAGTACCTGCCGGAGGTCCGGCCGTCGGTCTTCATGAGCGTGCCTTCCGTGTGGGAGAAGATCAGTGTGCTGGTGCAGCAAGGCGGCGATGCTGCAGCGCAGCAGGAGCGCTTGGACGCGGTCACGGGAGGGCGCCTGCGGTTCTGTCTCTCCGGCGGCGCCGGCCTCAAGCGCGAAGTGAAGGACTTCCTGCACGGTCAGGGCCTGCTGATCATCGAGGGCTACGGCCTGACCGAGTGCTCGCCGACGCTCACCCTCAACCGCCCGGGTGCCTTCCGTTTTGACAGCGTCGGCCGGCCGTTGCCCTCCGTGGAACTCCGGCTCGACGAGGACGGCGAGATCCTGGCGCGCGGTCTCTCCGTGTTCGCCGGCTACCACAAGGATCCCGAGGCCACTGCAGCGGTCTTCACCGCGGATGGCTGGTTGCGCACGGGCGATGTCGGCCGCTGGACGTCCGATGGCTTCCTGCAGATCATCGACCGCAAGAAGGACATCCTGGTGACGGCCGGCGGCAAGAACGTCCCGCCGGCCAACATCGAGTTGCAATTTCGCGATGATCCGAACATCGCGCACCTCGTCATCTACGGCGATGGTCGCAACTTCCTGGTTGCCGGCGTTTGGCTGCACGATGTTGCGCTGCAGCAAGCGGATCAGGCCGCCGTTGCGCAGCGTGTCGGCGACAGCATCGCCGCCGTCAACACCCAGCTGGCCCGGCACGAAACCATCAAGAAGTGGCGGATCATGCCGCGCCCGCTGACCGTGGAAGGCGGGCTGCTCACGCCGACGCTGAAGATCAAGCGGCGCCAAGTCGGCGAGGCCTTCCGCAGTGAATTTGAGGAGCTCTACGCATGAACAGCCAGAATGGGGCGCGTTGGCGCAACCTGGTCGGTCTCGCCTCGCGCCCGCGCCCGGTCGTGGCGGCGACGCCCGCCGACGTGCTCTACGCGGAAAACAAGTGGCGCTTGCTTCGCTACCGCAGCACGTCGCGGCGCTTTGCCACGCCCATCCTGCTCGTGCCGTCGCTCATCAACCGGCACTACGTCCTGGATCTCATGCCGGGCAAGAGTTTCGTTGAATTCTTGATTGGTTGTGGCCATGACGTGCTCATCATCGATTGGGGCACGCCCACCGCGGAGGACCGCTTCGTGACCTTCGACGACGTCTGCGGCCAGTGGCTGGGGCGCGCAATTCGCAAGGCCGCGGCCCTGTCGCCGCGCAACCAGACGCATGTCCTCGGCTATTGCATGGGGGGGACACTGGCCGCCGCCCATGTTGCGGTGCACAAGGAGCACGTGGCGTCTCTGGTGGCCCTGGCCGCGCCCGTGCGCTTTGGCGCGCCGGGGCTGCTCACGTCATGGACGCGCGCGCCGGATTTCGATGTGACGCTCCTGACGGAGGCGCTCGGGCTGGTTCCGTGGCAGTTGCTGCAGTCGGCGTTCCAGATGCTGCGGCCGACCTTGGGGATGGCCAAGGTCGTCAACCTCTACGACCGCGCTTGGAACGACCGATTTCTCGACGGCTTTCTCGCGCTGGAAACCTGGGCCAACGACAACGTCTCCTTGCCCGGCGCCTTCTTCCGCACCTGGATCGAGGCGGTGTACCGCGAAGATGCCTTGCTGCGCGGCAACTTGACGCTGCAAGGGCAGCCCGTGGATCTGGCCGCCATCGAATGCCCGACCCTGGCCGTCGTCTTCGAGCAGGACAGCATTGCGCCCGCGGCCGACTGCGCTGCGTTGCTGGAGAAGATCTCCAGTCCCGACAAAGGCTTGGAGGTTGTGCAGGGCAGCCACGTCGGCGGCGTGACGTCGCGCGAAGCGAGCAAGACGCTCTGGCCCCTTCTCTCGGCCTGGTGGGCAGCGCGCGATGCTGCACCGCAGCAACGGGCAGAGCCGAATGCTGCGCCGCAACAAGCAGCGGCAGCGCCTGCTGCACCGCACAAGACCAGGGTTGCACGCAGCAAGGCAGGGGCGTAGCGTCCGACCCGCGACTGCGCCCGGCTGGCTGAACGGCAGGGCCTGCCGCCGCGAGGGCAAGTCTCGATGATGGCCATCCTGCGTCGACTTGCCTTCCTGCAGCCACTTGCGATCTTCGCTTTTGCTTTCCTGGTGTTCCTGCGGCTCTTCGCCGAGCCCGCGCCTTTGCACGGCGACATGGCGCGGCACCTGCTCCTTGCGCTCGACTGCCTGCACAGTGACGGCTGCGTCACCAGCCTCGTGGCGAGCTCTGCTGCCGGCCCGCCCCACGGCGCCGCCATCGTCCAGTTCTGGACCGTGCTGCTGCCCATCGGCGCGCACCTCGCGCCTGTCGTCCTGGCCGCCTGCCTCGCCCTCTGCGTTTCCTGTCTCTTTGCCTTGGGACGCAGCCTCGGCGGGTCGCTGGTCGGGTGGGGCGCCAGCGTGGTGCTCCTGTTCCTCTGGACCCGCGTGCCGAGCCTGGCACTGACGCCGTTCGTCTGGAATCCGAACCTGCAGCCTCCCGCCGCCGTAGCGTTTCTTTGCTTCGCCTTCGCCTACTTGCGCCGCAACTCGCTGCCCACCTACGCGGCTGCAGCCGTGGCCGTTGGCGTCGGGCTGCAGGCCCACCTCGCCACGGCGCTGCTCGGACTTCCCCTCCTGGCGCTGATGGCATGGAAGGGGCGTGATCCCAAGTGGTTGTTGGCCGTCGTCGCGCTAGGGTCGGTGTACGCCACGGTGGCCATCGGCTCGCCGGAGATCCTGGTGCTCGCCAGCCTGCCGCAGGGTGCCCCGCCGGGGGGGCTGCCGCAGACCGGCTTCCTGACGGCCACCGAGTCAGCCCTTTTCGCGCTCGCGGCCTTGGCCGCCCTCGTCTTTGCCAGGAACCACCAGGGCTTGCAGTCCATCGCGCAGCGACGCTTCGCCGCTTGGCTCGCCGCCACGCACCTGCCGCTGATTTCCCTCGTGAGCGCCGCCACGCGCGAGCCCCGCGACGCCGCCGTCTTCGTGCCGGGGCTGGCCCTGCTCCTCGCGCTTCCGCTTGCCTCTGCTGGCCGCGACGCTGCGCCGGCGTCGCCCCTGACCGCGCGAATTCACTTGGCAACCCGTCTCGCTGGCGCGCTGGCCGTCGCCGCCATCGGCCTGGGCCTGCTCCTCGACGCTGGCGCGCCGCGGCCGATGCCGTCCGGTTGGACGAATGCGGACGCCAAGGCGGGCGCCCACTTCCTCGCGCAGCGGCTCGGCTGGAACTGGGCGGACGTGTTCCGCCATCTGCGCGGCGGCCGCAACCTGGCCACCCTGGTCGTCGGTCTCGCCCACCACGTGCCCCTCGATGCGGTCGAGCAAGCGCCAGGCCACGTTCCGCCGTCGTTTGATGTTGCACTGCACAAGATCCGCGGGACTGCAAAACTTGCACCGCCGCCCGGTTGGACCGATCTGGGCCGCAGCTCCGGCGCTTCCCTTGTGGCGCAGGCCTATGCGCCGCTGCTCGACTGGGATCACGCGGAGGTCTGCTTCCTGGCAGCGGGTGCCAAGGCGTCGTCGTGCCGTTGGGAACCGCTCACGCTGCGTCAGCGCCGCACCGATCCGCATCCGCAATGGAACGACCGCACCGCGCCGCTCCTCACGCGCCGGCGCGAGGCGGTGGCCGTTCACATCCGCTGGCCGGCGCGTTCGCAGGCGGTCGCCTTCCCCCTGACGCTCGTGGCGGATCCGTGGCGCACGGACAGCTGTCCGCCCGGCCGCTTCGTGGCCGCCACCGGCTTGCAGGCCGACCTAGGCAACGCCGCGGACCGCCTGGTGGTGCGCGGCGCGGTTGCGGGCACGCCCGCCGCCGTCGAGGCCGAGTGGGATGTGGCCGGCGGAAAATGTCTTTTCAACACCGAAGCTTTCCCGCCCGCCGTGCTCCAGATCCCGGGCGCCATCCAAGGCGACGTCGAACGTTGGATCGCTGCCATCGCTGCCGGAACCCAGCCCATCCCGCCCCAACCGCCGCTGCCGCTGGCGCACGCCGTTCCCGCGCCGGCGCCCGGCGGGCTTCCCGACGAGACTTCCCCAGAAGGCACGACCTGTCTGGGCAGCGAGCGCCTGTGCCTGCCGTCCGCCCTGGGCATCCCCATCGCCTGGCTGATGACGCTGCTGCTATTCGCCTTGCCGCTCCTGGGCTACCGCGCCGTCGCCGCGTCGTCGTCGCCCCGATCCGCAAACGGTGACATTCCCGTGACGCCTCCGTAGCACTCGCACTTGACGCGTCGCGTCGAAGCTCGCATTGTCGCGAATGAACGGTCGCGCATTGCGCGGCTGAAGTCGTGTCTTGCCGCCAAGGTCTTCGTCGGCGTGCACGACTTGTTCCAAGCTGCAGCCCGAGAAAAGCTTCATGGCGAAGTGGGCGCGCTGTGGCGACATCGACCGCTGAAGACCAGGAGCCGGCCATGAGCGACAATTTCTACACAGACAACGAGGACTTGCGCTTCTACATCGAGAAGGCGGTCGACTGGGACATGCTGTTCGAACTGGTGGAGCATGGCACGCCCGAAGAGGATCGCCCGGCGTCGGTGCGCGACGCCCGCGACAACTACGAGGACATCCTCAAGGAAATCGGCAAGTACGTCGCCAAGTCCATCGACCCCGTCGTGCGGCAGATGGAGTCCGAGCACCTCTCGCTGGTCGACGGCGAAGTCGTCGTCTCGCCGACCTTTGCCAAGATCTTCAAGGGTTTGAAGAAGCTGGACGTCTACGGCCTGCCGATCCCGCGCGAGCTGGGCGGCCTCAACGCCCCCGCGACCGTGTACCTCGCGGCTTCTGAAATGATTGCGCGCGCTGACACGTCGCTGATGACGCATTTCGGCTTCCATGCCGGCATCGCGCTGTCGCTGCTGACCTACGCCATGCGCGATCCGCGCACCAAGTGGGTGGGCGGCCGCCCGACCGAGACGCCGTACGACGACGTCATTCGAGAGATTTGCGCTGGAAATGCCTGGGGTTGTATGGTGCTGACGGAGCCGGGCGCCGGCTCCGACCTCGCGCAGATCCGCACGCGCGCGGTGGAGCAGCCGGACGGCACGTACAAGCTCAATGGCGAAAAGATCTTCATCACTTCCGGCCACGGCCAGTACCAGCTCGTGCTGTGCCGCACCGAGGATCCGGCGACCTCGCCCGGCTTGAAGGGCCTGTCGCTGATGCTGTGCCGCCAGAAGCTCGACGGCAAGACCAACGTGCGCATCGGCAAGGTGGAGCACAAGATTGGCCACCAGAGCTCCCCGACCGTGTCGCTGGTCTACGAAGACTCCGTCGGTGAGCTGATCGGCCGCCGCGGCGAAGGCTTCGAGCAGATGCTTTTGCTGATGAATTTCGCGCGTATCGGCGTGGGCTTCGAGGCGCTCGGCGTCTGCGAGGCGGCGTACCGCTGCGCCAAGGAGTTCTCCGAGCAACGCATCACGATGGGCAAGCCGATCGGCCGCCACGAGATGATTGCCGACTATCTCGAAGACATGGAGATGTATCTCCGCGGGATTCGGGCGCTTTGCTTCGAAGCGTCGCAGAAGGTGGAGCGCGCCACGCGGCTCGAGCAGATCCTCAAGTTCGACCCGCCGGCGGACGAGCAGCAGCGCGCGGCCCTGGAGCGCAAGATGCAGCGCGCCAAGCGTCAAGCCCGCGATTTGACGCCGCTTGTCAAGTACATCGCGTCGGAGAAGGCCGTCGAGATGTCGCGCATGGCGATGCAGATCCTGGGCGGCGTCGGCTACACGACCGAGTACGCGCCCGAGAAGCTGCTGCGCGACGCGCTGGTGCTGCCGATCTATGAGGGCACGAGCCAGATCCAGTCGCTCATGGTCCTCAAAGACCAGTTGATGCAGGGACTTCGCGATCCCAAGCGCTTCATCGTCAAGATGGCGCGCGCCAACTGGAAGCGCGTGGCGGAGCAGGAGCCGATGGAGCGCAACCTCTCCCGGTTGTTTGCCTACAAGTACAAGGGATTGCAGACGATTCTCGTCCGCATCGCGCGCAACAAGCTCAAGAGCACCTACGAGATGCCGATCGGCTCCTGGACCGACGCGCTGTTCTCGCAGTGGGACCCCAAGCTGGACTTCGCGCCGGGCCTGCTGCATGCGGAGCGTTTGACCAAGATTCTCGCGGACGTGGCGATTGCGCGCATCCTCGTGAAGTACGGCCTGCGCTTCCCGGAGCGCCGCGTCTATGCCGAGAAGTTCATGCGCCGCTCTGAGTTGCGCTGCCGTCACTGGCTCGCGGAGATCGAGGAGCACGGCGACGAGCTGCTGGCGGAGCTCGCCGAGCGCAACTCGGCCGAGGCGAAGACGACCGCGGCGGCGTAGGTGAACAAGTTCCTGGCGGTTGCCTCCTTGGTCCTCTGCGCCGCATGTGCAGGGGCCAAGGAGGCGCCGCGCGCTTCGCAAGACCTCGCAACGCTTGCAGATTCCGGCGATGTCGCCCTGGCCGACGCGCTGTCGCCAGTCGATGCCGCCGAGCCGGCTGATGCGCAAACGGCTGATGTCCAAGCAGATCTGGAGCCCGTGGATGCGCCGGCCGACGTCTCGCCGATGCATCCGCAGTTCGCATTCGCCATCATCGCCGATCCGCATGTCGTTGGAACGGGGGAGAATTTCGACCGCCTGCAGAAGGCGGTGGCGTGGATCAACGCCGAGCGCGCCAGCCGGGGCATCGCGCTGGTCCTGGTCCTCGGCGACCTGGGCTGGGGAAGCGGCGGCGGGCTGGGCATGGCCCAGAAGATCCTGGACAAGCTGGAGATTCCGTACGTGCCCATCGTCGGCGACAACGAGGTGGTCTTTGGCAGCGAGGAGGAGTACGACACGCTGTTTGCCCCGCACTACGCCGAATTGGCCAAGCAGCTCCAAGGGTTCGAGCGTGCGCCGACCCCGACGGTCGATCCGGCGGACGGCAAGAAGTCCTGGTTCCAGAACCTGGCGTTCGACTACGGCGGTGTGCGCTTTGTCGGCCTGGACTGGGCGGCGCGCGTCCCCGGCGAGATTGCCAGCGAGCAGGGCGACCTGCACGACTACCCGGGCGCGACTTTCCCGTGGTTGGTCAAGCAGATGGCGGCGCTCGGCCAGAGGCCGGACGAGAGCGTCGTGCTGTTCACCCACATTCCGATGCACGAGAGCCCGGGCGGGTTCATGAAGGACGAATGGAAGGCCATCGTGGACGTCATCGCGCCGGTGGGTCACCTGGTCAGCGCTGCCTTCGGCGGGCATTACCACTTTGACTACGAGCAGTTGGAGGAGGATGCCGGCATGACGCTCTACGTCACCGCGTCGCCCTTCAACGGCCCGCTGCGCGTGCGCGTGGTCAAAGTGCTGGGCAACGGCGCGGCGTTCGCGTATGAGCACGAGCTGATCGACGTGCCGTTTCCGTGACCCGTGGAGTCTCCGCTCTTGATGCCTCGCCCCGAACTCCTTGCTCCTGCTGGTGATTCTGATGCAATGCGCGCCGCCCTCGCGGCTGGCGCCGATGCCGTCTATTTCGGCCTCGATGACGGCTTCAACGCCCGCGCCCGCGCCGCCAACTTCGGCCTGGCCGAGCTGGGCGACACGTGCGACCGCATCCACCGTGCCGGCGCTCTCGCCTACCTGACCTTGAATACACTGGTTTTCGAGACGGAGCTGGAGACGGCCCTCGCCATCGTGCGGCGCGCCGCGGCGGCCGGCGTCGATGCGCTCATCGTTCAGGATCCGGCCGTGGCGCTGATGGCGCGCAGCGTGGCGCCATCCTTGCACGTTCATGCAAGTACGCAAATGACGATCTCCAGCCCCGAAGCGGCGGGATTCGCGAAGCAATTGGGCTGCCGCCGCGTCGTCGTGCCGCGCGAGCTGTCGACCGCCGAGATTGGCAGGATGGCGCAAGGCACCGATCTGGAACTGGAAGTCTTCATCCACGGCGCCTTGTGCGTGTCGTGGAGCGGCCAGTGCCTGACCAGCGAGGCGTGGGGCGGTCGCTCCGCCAACCGCGGCCAGTGCGCGCAGTCGTGCCGGATGCCGTACGACCTCGTCGTCGATGGCGTGCGCCGCGAGCTGGGTGACGTGCGCTACCTGCTGAGTCCCAAGGATCTTGCGGGGATGGAGGCAGTGCCGGAGCTGGTGCGGCTTGGCGTCGCGGGCCTCAAGATCGAAGGTCGGCAGAAGAATGCGCAGTATGTGATGACGGCGGTCGCGGGCTACCGGCGCGCGGTGGATGCTGCAACAACCGGAACCGGAACCGGAA